>CANCOG010000433.1 GCA_947379685.1 Flavipsychrobacter stenotrophus
TCTGTGTCGGCAATGGGGTAGGTGGTTCCCTGGATGATATCTGATTTTGATCGTGTATAATAAATGATGTTTTTCCAGTAACTGTTCTTACTCACCAGTGTCCTCAGGTTTAACCCAAGTACAATTTTATTGCGCTTTACGTCGTTCAGTGAAATGTTATTCAGTTTTTTGTCTTCAATAATGTGTTCAACCCCGTGCACGTAGCTTTCCGGGGCAACAATAGCAACAAAAGAAAGTTTGTTTTTGGTGTTGATATCGGTCACCGATTTTAATATGAAGTCGCCATACTTCGGTAAGCCGATATCTTTAAGTCCCACAACACTAACCACAGCTCTGAAATCCTGGTAGCGCGCAGATGCGAATACACTTGTGTTTTTAAATAGTCCACTCGGGCCATCGTAATTTACGGTCACGCCCAGCAAGTCAAGCTGTCCATCTACAGTCGGGCTTTCGCGGTTGCCTTCCTTTATTCCCAGCCCAAGATATGATGCGCTCCTTCTGCCGTATTCCGGCCCAAAGCCACCACCCTGGAATTGTGCGTTGTCTATAACACGTGGCGCAAAAATACTGAAGCGGCCGCCATTAGGGTCATTAAAGCCGCCATTGCCTTCCAGATGCCCAACTTCGGTTACCGGTATATCGTCAACCAGGTACACGTTATCCCTTACGCCTTGTCCCCTCACGGCAATTGCAGAATATTCGCCACCGCTACTTGAAACGCCCGGCAGCATACCGATTGCCCTGAAAATATCGCCCTGGGCACCGGGGTTCAGTGATATCTCCTGCCGCGAAAAGCTGTAGGCTGAAACTGGCGAAATTGTGCTGTTCTCATATTTGAATGTAGTTATTTTTACATCCTTAAGTGTATGTTGCGCCTCTTCAATTTCAATATCCAGGTAATTGGTTTTACCGGCCAGGACGGTTATATCGCTTAACGTTTTTTCCTGGTAGCCCGCATAATTGATCACAACGAAGTACCCTCCGTCAGGAAGGTTGTCGATCACAAAGAAGCCTGCCGTATCTGTTGCGGCACCGCCTGTTCCGGCACCGTTGGCCGACACGATTGCGCCTATTACGGGTTGTTTTGTAGCTCTGTCAAAAACTTTACCCTTAATACTTCCGGTTATCTGTGCATTGCAGAACAAAGGAAGCAATGCAATGACAAAAGAGACTAATACTTTCATAGTTTTGTGTGCTTTCATAAGTCAGGTTGATTTAATTACTAGTAAATTGGTTGTTTATTTGCTCTAAATACATCAATTTTGATGTAAAAGTAGAACGATTTTGTTGTAGTATTGTTGTATTTACTGTAAAAATGTTGTAAAAAGATGGAAAAAACCGTAGAATTGGTCAATAGGTGGGCGGACTTTGCTACAAAGCACCCGGGTGCGGAGCTCGAAGATTTCTGTAGATATTATCTCACTTCTGAAAGGGAAAAATCAAATACAGGTACACTGCTCGGGGGCATTACCCCTAAAAGCAGTAAAATTACGCTGAACAAGTTAATAATTTTTATAGCGCGTATTCATGCGTTATATGCAAACATGGCCATGGATGGAATACCCTTAAAGCAGTTTGAAGAATTCCATTTCCTTAATAGTATTCATGTACTCCGGACACCGAAGAAAACTGAGGTTATTAATTATACCATGAATGAGCTTTCTACCGGCTTAAATATATTGGCAAGCCTGAGGGAACAAGGCTATATAGCGGAAGAAGACGATCTGCATGACAAAAGGTCTCGCCGTGTAACGCTAACTCCCGAAGGTGTTGAAGTGCTAATGGTTTGTCGCAAGCGCTTTAGTACGGTCAGTGATTTCCTGTTTGCCGAAATGGATGAAGAGGATTCTCTGTTATGTATCCAGTTGTTGAAAAATGTTGAAATAAAGTACGCAAAGCTGTGGCAGCAGCACAAGGGGCAGAAGTTTGATGATATATATGAGGAAGTTATGAGCTCGATAGGTAAAAAGTAATGTGCCGGGAAGCCCCAAAGTCTAAGAAGCTTTTAATCAGTCTGTTACTTCAAATGTATGGGTGTTATGCTTCAAACAATTTTGGATAGTTGTTCCGGTTGTGATCGTATTGAGCCGGGAATGTTTAAGGATTTATGGAGAAAACGCAGGTTTTAGTTGATGGAAATCTACAATGGAGGGCTAATGTTTCAACGGCCGCTTCTTGATCATTCCACCCCTGGTATCTTTCACGCTGCTCATCACTACAAACGCATTACGATCAATTTTCTCCAGTTCAGTATTTAGTTTATTTAACTCAAGTCTGGTGATGACGGTGTATACAATATCTACTTCAACTACTTCACCCGTTTTCCCATAACCGTTTTTACCGCTATAGATGGTAACGCCCCTGCCTAATTTTTCAATGATCATTTTTCTTATTTCCGGAGTGCGTTTAGATATTATGGTAACACCAGTATATTCTTCTATGCCTTCAATTATAAAATCAAGTGTTTTTGATGCCGACAGGTATGTAACCATGGAATACAAGGCAATTTCTACTGAAAGAAAGTAGGCGGCTGCTGAAAATATGACGACATTGATCATGATAATGATATCACCAATTGTAGCTCCTATTTTCTTACTGACGTAAATAGCCAGAACCTCGGTTCCGTCCAGCACTGCACCGCCCCTTACGGAAAGTCCTATTCCAGCCCCCAGAAAAAAGCCTCCGAAGATGGCTACGAGCAGATTGTCCTTGGTGATATCGGGAAAGGGAACCACTGCTACGCACAAAGCTAGTCCGGTAATAGCCAGCGCTGTTTTTATGGCAAAGACCTTCCCTATTACTTTGTACCCTAATAATACAAATGGAATATTAATGACCAGGATGAGCAAGTACAGCGGAATGTGTGTAATTGACGAGATAAGCAGGGAGATGCCCGTTGCGCCACCATCTATAAAATGATTAGTGAGCAGGAAGCCTTTGAACCCAAAGGTTGCTGAGAATATGCCACAAGTTATCAGAAATAAGTCCCTTATTGTTCGCTTAAAGGCCAGCTTAAATTCGAGCAATCCTTTTACCAACTCACGATTGGAATAATGCTGTTTAGCCTTTTCATTGCCCGCCTTGCTATCAAGCACGGTCAACTTTAAGAGGAGTAATAAAAGCTTGTTCATGGAGAGGCGTTTTGGATCTAATTAAATATACACCATTTCAGGCATTATATGACTTAAGCATGGCGGCATCCCGGAGATTATATATTGATTGGGCAGGATTACCATACTCAGTCTGATACTGGTCGCAGATGGCCTGTTGTGCCACAGGACACGCCTACCAGCAAGCATATTAAAAGTCAAAGTAGGGTAGCAGGGAATATACTCCGAATACTTATTTTTATTGTTGTTTGAATATCAAAGGAACAGGCGGGTAGGTGGCTTCAATGCTGGTATAAGACCCACCTCTCTCTGTTGAGCAGTTAGGTTGCATTTACCTTGATTCTGTAAAAATCAGTTCTATGTTTTTTGAATGCCATGGTCTTCCAGATCTGGATTCGTATTGATGCTAATTATACACTGACGAAGGTGTTGCATATTGGTATTGAGGTCGTCATAATCAATTGTTTTAGATAGTCTATTGTCTTTTGCAGTGAGCAAAAGTTGTTCTTTGTCACCGCCTTCGTCATAACATGTTATTCTTATGCAAAAGCTCTCCAATTCATTCCATAGAATTAACCCGCCTTTATAGGCAATTCCTGTGTGGTTTATTTCAATGTAAGTACGGTTGGCAATATATTTAAACCAAGCCTTCAAAAACAAATAAACCAGTAGCTCCACGATCAACACCACTCCCGAAAACCATGGAGCGTCGTTTATATTAAGCCTCCCTGCTTTTAGTATCGCTATAAAAAAAATAACGCATGCTCCCACCGCGGCCATTATACTCAGTATGTATTTCTGTTCTGATAAGCCGATTTGAACTTCCGCTCCAACTTCCGGTATCGGCTTAAACAGATGGAAATTGCCAATTTTTAATGTGATAGCCATGGATGACGTATGCGCAAAGTTGTATTTGGTACGTATTTGTTGGTGAGTAAAAGTAATCCTTAGCTTAGAAATAAGGACGAACGCAACCTAGAACTTCGGGGTATTAAGTAGCATCCCACCCAACAACAGCAAAATCAAAGAAACGATACCCAGCAATAGCATGTACAAACCGTGTTTCCGGGCTTTTTCGCTGAAGGATAGTATTTGCGTGCCATTGGGTAGTGTTCTTTTGGTGAGCCTGATGTACAGTCCAAGTATGATGCCCAACAGACCAGGGACAAGATAGAACCCGTAGATGATGACAAGGGCAGTAGAGCTGTTGAACAGGCGGGCAAGTATGCCCAAAACTGAAAAACCGTAGCCAAACATCATCCAATAGTCGTTGAGCTCTCTGGGCACCGAAAGTTCTGTGAGTCGGTGTTCCTGTAATTGCTCGTTTTTTTGAGCATCTACATTGGTGCCTCTTGCCTTGAGCAGGGCCAGCGCTACGTTGTAATTGTAAAAGCCCCATTCATCGGGTTTGGCTACCACATCGAGTAATTCGTTATCGGTGAATGACTGCAGCATGTAATCCTTATCCACATCGGCGAGGTCAACTTTCGTGGCAGCGATCAGTATTTCCTGAGCCGTTTTGAAATCGTCACCGTGAATGTTGAGTTGAACATAATTATCGTATTGTTTACCAATTATGTTCTGATCAAGTAGCCCCCGGTCCTGCTCGATCAGTGATTCAATTCCTTTCTCCCTGAGCATTGCTGC
>CANCOG010000434.1 GCA_947379685.1 Flavipsychrobacter stenotrophus
CAGAAGCTATATTGGGCACGCAATAATGTATCACATCGTATTTCTTGAATACCGGCTTTTCGTGGGTAGTCACTCGCGATGTTTCAAAACACCCACCGCGATCGATGCTCACATCAATGATCACAGAACCCGCTTTCATATTACTCACCATTTGCTCGGTCACCACCATAGGCGTCACCCCATTAATTGGCTTAAGTGCCCCTATAGCCACATCAGCATTACATAGTTCTTCCGCAAGAATTACTGGGTCGATAACCGATGTAAAACAACGGCGACCAATGTTATTCTGCAGCTTCATGATACGGTAAATGGAATTATCAAAAATCTTCACCGACGCACCGAGGCCAAAAGCTGCCCTGGCAGCAAATTCTGCAACCACACCTGCTCCTATTATCAGTACACGCGCAGGCGGAACACCAGATATGCCACCCAGCAAAACTCCCTTACCATTATCAGTATTACCCAGGTATCTTGCCGCAGTAAGTATAGCATAGTTCCCCGCTATTTCACTCATAGAGCGCACTATAGGTGTAGAACCAACATCGTCCTGTATCGATTCAAAAGCAATCGCTATTATTTTTTTTGCCACCAGTTGCTCCATTTGCTGCATTTTCAGCATGGGCATATGAATGGGCGATATTACCACCTGGTTCACTTGGAGCAAATCAGTTTCTTCGTCAGATATCGGTGCCGATTTTATAATGGTGGTAGCCTTATACAGTTCCGCTTTATCGTAAACTATTCTGGCTCCGGCCTCACTATAATCATTATCGAAATAAAAAGACCCTTCACCAGCACCATGTTCCACGGCCACATCGTGCCCCTGGTTCACAAGTACAGAAACACCCTCAGGAGTCAGCGCCACCCGATTTTCCTGAAACGAAGTCTCCTTTGGAATACCAATAAACAATTGTTTTCTTTTAGGAACAATCATTAATGTTTCTTCCAGCGGCAGGTAAGAAAAAGACGGAGATATGTATGGTTTTTTACTCATTTTACCGAAATGGCAGATATGTGATACCTCACAAGGTACGATAATACCTTTTATAAAAAAAACACTTTAACAAATGACGGCACTAAATATAATTTGTGGAAGAAATAGGTTTTTTCAATGCCCTAAATGCAGCTTAAAATTTTACTTTTGCTTCTGCTATTGATCGCAAGAATTATTTATGCTTAGACAATCGAACCAGCAAAGGCTCCTGCAAAAACTGTCACCTCAGCAAATTCAGCTGATGAAATTGCTACAGATACCCACAGCAAGCCTGGATGAACGGATACAGGAGGAACTGGAGGATAACCCTGCTTTGGAAAACGAAGCCGGAAGCATGGACGCTGACCAGGAATATGATCTTGGCGATACCAACAAAGCAGATGACGACAATTACGAGCAGGATGGCGACGAGGTAGAGCTCAGTAACGATACTGCCGAAAAAGTGGATCTCGATGACTTCCTCAGGCATGAGGACGAAGGAGACCGTAGCTACGACTATGGCGACGATTACTATGGTGGTGATAACGACAGGCAGATAACACCTGCCCGGGTAGAAACTAATTTCCATGACTATGTACTCGATCAGCTGGGCATGCTGGAGCTCGATGAGCGTATGCACATTATTGCCGAACAGATCATCGGAAGCATGGATGAAGATGGCTATCTGCGCCGCGAGATCACTTCACTTGCTGATGACCTTGCCTTCGGACAAAATATAGAAACCAGCCCAGAAGAGATAAACGGACTCATACTCAGGATCCAACAATTCGATCCTCCGGGTATTTGTGTCTGGACATTGCAGGAATGTCTCTTGCTGCAACTCCGGAAAATGCCGGATTCAAAACCACTCAGGAACGCCATAACGATCCTGGAAAAGTATTTCAACGAGTTTATTAAAAAACACTACGACCGCATACAGAAACAGCTCAACCTGAATGACGAGGATTTCAAGGCAGTCATCAACATCATCATAAAGCTGAACCCCAAACCAGGATCATCCTTCGCCGTGGTCAACAAGGCAGAGAGCTATATCATCCCTGACTTTTTTGTGTTCAATAACAATGGCGTTCTTGAACTATCGCTGAACTCCAAAAACGCCCCCGAATTACGCGTTTCTGAGGGCTACAAAGAAATGATGCGGGCATATGAAAGAGGTCAGAAAAAGGATAAACGCCAGAAGGAGGCAGTGCTATTCATCAAGCAAAAGCTAGACTCGGCAAAATGGTTTATTGACGCCATCAAGCAGCGCCAGCACACCCTTTTACATACCATGCAGGCCATTTTAGATTTCCAAAAGGAGTTTTTCCTGACGGGGGATGAATCTGCGCTCAGACCAATGATATTGAAGGACATCGCGCAGCTGACTTTGCTCGATGTGTCTACTGTTTCCCGCGTCGCTAACAGCAAATTCGTTCAAACAGAATACGGCACCCACAAGCTGAAATATTTCTTTTCTGAAGCGTTACAGTTGGACAATGGTGAGGAAGTTTCTACCAGGGAGGTAAAAATGTTCTTACATGATATTATTTCGGCCGAAGACAAGTTGAAACCGCTTTCTGACGAGCATCTTACCGACATGTTGGTGGAAAAAGGCTACAACATTGCACGACGTACAGTTGCGAAGTACCGGGAACAGCTGAATATTCCTGTTGCCAGGCTAAGAAAAGAACTGTAGAACGTTAATTCGAGCGAATTTGATGTTCAGTCACATTTGGCGGTTAAATTATGATGAACAGAAAAAATCCACTCGTTTATTAACCCCGGGCATATAAAATATTAAGTTATTTATTGCAATTTTATTGTGTTATATTTGTCATTACTTTTTGCAGCGATCATTTAATTGCTTTTAACAAAACGGGGTAACAGATCATGACCAGGTTTTCAAACATCATTTTGGCATTTTTATTCGCCACATTTTGGTGCAATTGGGCTAATGCCCAATGTCATGTAAACTCAATCAATATCAATACTGGCTACAACCCTGCAACAGGGCTCGCATTGCCTATTGGCACGGCCAGTTCGCCGTCGCTAGATCCCCGCTGGATCGTTGTAAATGCGACGTCAAGCATTCCCGGAGCTGCATCACCTGGAAGTCCTGCCTACATTATTCCGAGTATCACCGGTGCCTGGGTTACTAATCCAACTACAAATCCGGGACGCTGGATATCAGTTTTGAATTCAAATACTTACCCTACCGATGGTGCCGGCACCGCATACAATATGACACTCGGCCGGCCCTTCAGGACCTGCACCGATGACAGTATCAAACTTACGCTCTATATAGCCAACGACAACTGGGTTTCCGTTGTTGATGTTGATGGTACACACACCCTTGGATTTTCTCAAACGAGTTCCGTTTCCGGGGCTTTTTCCTCTTTCTGGGCTTATACCCAAACAATCTATCTAACTGCAGGCACACATATTCTTAATGTTCTGGTGAACAATCTGAATATGTCCTATTACCTTGCAACCAATCCTACCGGACTCGATTTGTATGGCACTATTGCTTCTTCTACAGGCCTACCTTCCCTGGTTTATGAAGTAGACACCAATTGCAACAGCTTTGTTTGCGCAGAACCTTTGTGCAATACTGTTTCATTACAAGATTCAGTAACGCTATGCTCAGACAGTACAGTTCATCTTGTTGCATCCCTTGCCGGCCCCGACTCGGTTATTAAGATCAGGTGGTCTCCACCTGCCGGCCTTTCCGACTCTACAATATTCAACCCGATCCTCACAGCCGGTGCAGGTTCGGGCTATTATCATATTACTGTAACATCCCTAATTCCCGGCAATCTTATTACCAATGGAAGTTTCGAATTTGGGAATTCAGCCTTCAGCAGTGGCTATACATACACGCCAACAAGTACCTCTCCCGGTCGCTATGCTATTGGCACCAATCCTATTACTTATAATTCAGCATGGGCATCTATGGGAGACCACACTACAGGGTCTGGCAACATGTTGATAGTTGATGCCACCACCGCGAGTGGGGTTTCTTTCTGGTGCCAGACTATCCCAGTCACACCCAATAGTTACTATGATTTTTCAGCCTGGGCGGCCAACTTGTATGTTACTTCTCCTCCCAATCTGGTGTTTACCATAAACGGTGTTACCCTTGGCAGCACTTTCACTCCAACGGCCGTTGGTACATGGCTTCAATTCCTGAATACATGGTACAGCGGTTCCGCGACCTATGCCACAATTTGTATTACCGACGCCAATACAGCCAGTTTCGGTAACGATTTTGTTATCGATGACATTTCGCTTACCAAACGGTGCATCGCTACAGACTCAATATATGTAACTGTAAAACCCAACCCGGTTGTTCGTCTCGGCAATGATACCAGTATTTGCGCAGGCAATACAGTAACCTTGCAATCATCAGTACTTTACTCTGCCCCAACCTATCTCTGGAATACGGGCAATACACTCTCGTCAATCACTACTGGCACGGCCGGACAATATTGGCTGAGGGTTGACTTGAACGGATGCGTAGCCCGTGATACAATGATATTGCGGGTTAAGCCTAATCCTATTGTAAACCTGGGAAATGATACTGGTCTTTGTTCAGGAACCGCAATTACCGCAAATATCGCCCCCGTGGGTGGACTTACCTATTTGTGGAGTACCGGAGCAACCACAAGGTCAATTCCAGTTGCTGCAACTGGAACCTATTGGATCACCATTGACAGCAACGGTTGTAAAAGTACCGACACCATAAATGTGACCATATTTCCCGATTTCGTCGTTAATCTTGG
>CANCOG010000435.1 GCA_947379685.1 Flavipsychrobacter stenotrophus
GTTTTCTTTGGCAGCCAGCACACTCAGCCTGGATGCACGGCCCGCTAACAAAACGTCATTGCTGAAGATGCTTTGAGTTACGTTTACTTGTGGATTCGAATAGTTGGCTACGCCCGATGCGATTGGAGAAAGAACACCGTTATTCCGGAAGAAGGCAGTTGGCAACTGAAAATAGTGCTGGTAATTGGCACCCGCGTTTATTTGCGGTAACCAGCCAGACAGCGCGATTGCTTTGTTTGTATTGGCAATCGCCTCGTCAATAACTGCCTGATTGAGTGCGGGTTGATTTTTAAGAGCATAGCTGATACAATCCTGCAAGGTTAGGGGAGGTGGAAAAGTGTTGGAATGTTCCTTTCCGAAAATCGTCCTTGTGCCAGCGTTTGGGTCGTTGGTCGTTTCAATTCTGATTTGGGCAAACATACCCGTTGTATATAAAATTGCAGCGACGAAAATCAGCTTTGTTCTGTTACTCATGAGCCTGGGTGCCGGCGGTTTTTGACGAATTCTTATCATTAATGATCGTGCAAATTGAAGCGCAAAGGTATCGTAACAATACAAACGCATGTACATACCAGTATTGATTTTATCGATAAAGGCCATGATAGCAGGAATGTAATATCTATGTCAATGGTTGATAGCTATATTTATATTTTTTTTGCTATTGGTATGCTTTAGAGTAAGTCGGCAAGGCATGAGGTTTATTCTTTCAGGAAGCGGGTAACTAACGAGTTATTTACGTTTATCAGGTAAATGCCGGTCGGGTATTTTGAAATGTCCAGTTTCATTTCATACAAGCCACCTGTTGACGTGTATATTTTTCTACCGTCTATACTCATCACCGATATTGCGTTCATTTTTACATTTGCTTTAATGTTCAGATCATTTTGGGCGGGACTCGGAAAAACTTTTACAAATGGCTGAAAACCAGGCGCACCGGGCATGTAGCTTTCCGGATATAACTTAACGATCCAGTAATCCTGGTTCCCACGGTTGCCGGAAACATCACTGTCGTTCGAAGCTGATGTACCTGATACAATAAAGCCGCCATCCCGGGTTTGCGCAGCCCCAGTGAAATACTCTGTACTGCTGCCTCCAAGGCATTTTTGCCAATTTAGTGCTCCTTCGCTGTTTATTTTTATCAGCCAATAGTCGCTGCTGCCGCGCATGCCGCTAACGTCATAATCGTTTGAGCTCGTATAGCCACCAACTATAAACCCGTTATCTGTTGTATTGAGAATAGTCTGGGCCTGATCGAGGCTTGAACCTCCGTAGCACTTGTTCCATAATAAGTCACCTGTGCCGCTTAGCCTGATCACCCAAAAATCGACTAACCCTTGAAGCCCGGTAACGTCACCTTCATTAGAATATGTGTAACCGGCTACACTGTATCCACCATCCGGTGTTTCGACAACTGAATAAGCAATATCTTCATTATTGCCCCCATAGCACTTTTGCCAGATAATGTTACCCCCGCCATCAGTTTTTACCACATAAAAATCATAGAAGTAGTTACCATTTACGGTTGAATTATGAAAGCCGGGCAACGATGAGTTACTATAACCCGCAATGATATATCCGCCATCTTTAGTGCATTTTATTGAAGTCGCACATTCGTCAGATTCGCCACCAAGGCAACGATGCCACTCTGAGTTGCCGGAGCTATCGAGTTTTATGAGCAGGAAGTCGGTGCCTCCGCTTGCTCCACCCCAATCGGATGCATAACAGCCGGTTGCGACAACAAACCCATGATCGGGCGTCTCTATTACTGAAGGATTGCCTCCGCGGTTCCCCAGTGCAATTTTGAAACATTGTTGCCATGTTAGTGTGCCAGCATTATTGATTTTGAATACCCAGTATTGGTCCCCGCAAGTAATGTCCCCATCCTGAGAATACTTAAAACCGTGAACTACGTACCCGCCATCGCTGGCTTGCACAATGCCAAAAGCGACATCAACAACGGAACCTCCATAACTTTTCTGCCATTCAATGGCACCTGTGCTGTCCATCTTTACAACCCAGAGATCCTCATTGCCGTGGTTGCCTGTAACATCGCCATTTACCGAGTTACTCGTCCCAACGGTGATATACCCCCCATCCAGAGTGGGAGTAATACCGGAATTTTGCTCAACGTTGCCTCCCCCGAAACATCGCTGCCATTCCATCGGTGGCTGTGCGTTTCCATTAAACGCATTAAAGCAAAAAAGAACCGTAACGAATATCCTGATAAGGAAGTTAGCTTTTTTCATGCCGGGATATTTAGGAGATATATTTCACAAATATATGTAAAGCCGAGCAAAAATTCGCATATGACCCTATATTTTCCAGCCTACCAATGTAACGTCTTATCCGGAATTCAACCGAAAAGTGGCTACTTCCCAAACTTTCCCTTCAATAAATTCAAAGCTTCATTCATACTTAAGGGTTTCGCCTCCTCTTTAGGTGCAGGTTTGTTGAACTGCTTTGGCTTCGGCGGGCCGGGTTGCTGTTTCCGGGCTGCGGGCGGTTCTTCGGTTTGTTTAATGGAGAGTGCAATGCGTTTCCGGGGTATGTCTACCTCCGTTACTTTAACCATTACTTTCTGGTTGAGTTTCAGCACCTCGCCGGGGTCTGTGATGTATCTGTGGGTAATTTCAGAAACGTGTACCAATCCATCCTGTTTCACCCCAATATCCACAAATGCCCCGAAGCGCGTTATGTTGGTGACCATTCCCGGTACTATCATTCCGGGGATCACATCCTCAATACTGTAAATACCTGCAAATTCAAACTGCTGCACTTCGCTTCTGGGATCAAGTCCTGGCTTTTTCAGCTCGTTGATAATGTCCCTTAACGTGTGCTCACCTATTGCAGGGGTAATGTATTTTTTTAGATCCAGTTTATTCACCAGTTCACCATTTCCTATTAACGACTGAATATCAGCACCAATATCGGCAGCCATACCTGCAACCACAGTATACGCTTCAGGATGCACGGCACTGGCATCGAGCGGATTTTCTCCGTCCTTGATGCGCAGGAAGCCCGCGCACTGTTCAAACGCCTTAGTACCCAGGCGCGGTACCTTCAGCAATTGTTTGCGAGAGGTAAACCTGCCGGTTTCATTCCGGTAGGTAATAATGTTCTCCGCAATGGAAGGCCCTATGCCGCTCACGTAACTAAGCAAGTGCTTGCTGGCAGTATTTAAATTTACGCCTACAGTATTTACGCAACTGATGACAGTCTGATCCAGCTTGTCTTTAAGGCGAACCTGGTTCACATCGTGCTGGTACTGGCCGACGCCTATACTCTTGGGGTCAATTTTTACGAGTTCAGCCAGTGGGTCCATCAGGCGGCGGCCAATGCTTACTGCACCGCGCACCGTAATGTCCTCGTCAGGGAATTCTTCCCTGGCAATAGCTGATGCGGAATAGATTGAAGCACCATCTTCATTCACCATGAACACAGGTAATCCCAGATTCATTTTCTTAATAAATTGTTCTGTTTCCCTGCCTGCTGTTCCGTCTCCAATTGCTACCGATTGCAGGTTGTATGTTTCCACCAGCCCACGAATAGTTCGTTCAGCATCGAAGAGCCTGTTGGGCTCATGAATGTATATCAGGCTGGTTTTTAAAAGTGCTCCCTGCTCATCGAGGCAAACGGTTTTACAGCCTGTCCTGTAGCCGGGGTCGAGCGCAAGAATACGCTTGCTGCCCAGCGGTGAACTCAGCAACAGTTGCCTCAGGTTTTCTGAAAACACATTGATCGCTTCTTCGTCTGCCTTCAGTTTCAGTGCCATCCTGAATTCACTTTCCAGGCTCGGCAGCAGCAACCTGCGCCACGACTCCTTAACAGCTTTTTTAACCTGCTCACCGGCTTCGTTGTTCGACTTCACAAACGCCCGTTCAGCGAGTGCCAGCGCCTCTTCCTCAGTAGGAGAAATGGCCATGCGCAGCACTCCTTCCATGAAGCCCCGCATAATGGCCAGTAGCCTGTGAGACGGTATTTTGGAAATAGGTTCGGTGAAGTTGAAATAGTCTTTGTACTTGATGCCTTCCTGCTCCTTTTCCGGCAGCACTGTTGCCTGAACAGTTGCTGTTTTTTCAAACAGGCGGCGCATGCCCGAACGCAGTTCTGCGTTCTCATTCACCAATTCTGCGATAATATCACGTGAGCCCTGCAACGCCTCATCAATGGTTTTTACATGCTCATTCAGGTATGGGGCTGCTACCTTTGCAAGGTCAATATTACCCTGGTCCAGTATCAGCAATGCGAGCGGTTCCAGGCCGTGTTCGCGGGCGGTTTGTGCCTTTGTTTTGCGCTTGGGCTTATAGGGCAGGTACAGATCTTCAAGTTCCGCAATGGTTGTTGCGGCGTTTATTTTGGCCTGCAGGGCATCGGTCATTTTGCCCTGCTCGTTAATTGTTTTTTCTATGAAAGTCTTGCGGTCAGCAAATTCCTTTTGCAGGTTAGCTTCATCTTGTATGCTTTGAATCTGCACCTCGTCCAGCGCTCCTGTTTTGTCTTTTCTGTAACGGGCAATAAAGGGTATTGTAGCACCTTCTCCCAGCAATTCCAATACAGCACTTACATCTTGTGGCCTGAGTTTCAACTGGGCGGCAACCGACTTTACATATTCTATCATGTGTTCTCTCTATTAACGGGATGCGAAAGTAGTGGGCAGAAGGCACTCAAAAAAGGAATTTTTTTAGAATTGTTTTTGTAAGTGATCTCATTTATCGGTAGCGGATTATCCTGTAAATGGAAA
>CANCOG010000436.1 GCA_947379685.1 Flavipsychrobacter stenotrophus
CTCCAACAACAAAAAAATGCACACACCACCAGCCGCAGCATCTCCTGGCGACTAAAATTCCTCGTCATGAAACGCGACAACTTCCGATGCACAGCCTGCGGAGCAGCCCCAGCCAACCAACCCGGACTCACCCTCCACGTAGATCACATCCACCCATGGTCCAAAGGCGGCGAATCCCACCCCGATAACCTCCAAACTCTCTGCGCCCCCTGCAACATCGGCAAAAGCAATCTCTGAAAAACTAAAAATCCCCACCCCGCCACATCAACCACCGTAGAGACGGGATGCCTCCCGTCTCCACCCAACACAGCCCACCCAACACAGCCCACCCAACACGAAGCGCTAAGCCTGTCTGCCGACAGGCAGGCACAAACTCCCCTTTGAAAAAGAGTGGCCCCGAATTTTGTGTCCCTCTGGCTTTGTCATTCTGAGCGCGGCGAAGAACCCCATACATCTCGCCTGCCCGGCCTCGGCGGGGTTCTTGCCCCCAACCCCGTCATTGCGCGCGCAGCAAAGCCCGTCCGAACGACCTGCCAGGCGGGCAACCTTACGTAACCCGAGGCGCTAAGCACAAACTCCCCTCTTCATTTTCGAAGAGGGGACCGCCGGCATAAAAAAGGCGAAGCTTTTTATGCCGGCAGGGGTGATAACCCACAAGCCGCTCTTGCCCTCAACCCGCTCATAGCCACGAAGGAAGCCCGCCTGTACGGGCACAACCACACATCACGCCAGCCCGTCCATGGCATGGCTCTTGCCAAAAAATGAAAAAAATCAGGGCGTGCCCCGTCGGGTCGGGCTATCCGCTGCAAGTCCTCGCTAACACTCCGGGCTTTCCGCTTCTATCCCTCACGCAAAAAACCAAAACCCACAAGCCGTTCTTGCCCACAACGGTAGGAAGGCGAAAAAAAACAGTGTCAGCTCCCACTCAGGTGTCCCACATCACACCTGCCCTCAACCCGGTCATTGCGACGAAGGAAGCAACCTTACGTAACACGGAGCGATAAGCACGCACTCCCCTCTTTGAAAAAGAGTGGGACCGAATTTTGCGCTGGCGCAAAATTCAGGGGTGATAAACCACACGCGTTGCCCTCAACCCTACCAAACACAACATCACACTGTCATCACCTACCCAGGTGTCCCACACACAGGTCTAGGATCACGCAGAATAAACAGAAAGACCAATTTACTTTACCTTTCTATAAACCAAATAGCTATATTTGACGTTCAACGCCTGAATTACCCTATATGGCCTTTAACGAAGATTCACGAGTTAAACTACCCACCATCCTGCATTTATGCAGGTTGGGTTATGAATATTTGCCATTGTCGGGAGCAAAATGGGATGCAACCACGAATATCTTCAAGGATATTTTCATTGAAAATATTCAACGACTCAATCCTGAGTTGTCAGATACTGAAGTTCAGTCATTATTTGAAAATATCAACCTGCTATTGGATAATGAAGATCTGGGCAAAGCATTTTATGAAATGCTTACATCCAGTTCAGGGCCTACATTGATTGACTTCGAGAATTTCACAAACAACAAATTACATGTTGTAACCGAGTTGCCTTGTATAAATAATGGGGAGGAATTTCGCCCGGATATAACATTGCTCATTAACGGGATGCCCCTTGCATTTATTGAGGTGAAGAAACCCAATAACCTTGATGGCATCCAGGCAGAATACAAAAGGATACAATCACGGTTCAAAAATAAGAAATTCAGAAAATTCATCAACATTACCCAGTTGATGGTTTTCTCTAACAACATGGATTACGAGGACGACGGCTCGCAACCATTGCAAGGGGCATTTTATGCAACCACCTCATATACCAATACCATATTCAATTATTTCCGCGAAGAGGAAACACTTGATTTAGGCAGCTTGTTAACGGATCTGCCAGATGAGCTGGAGTCAGCAATCCTTATGGACAATAACCTCATTAGCATCAAGCACTCACAAGAATTTCTGACTAATAAAGACCCCGATTCGGCAACCAACAAAATCTGCACATCTTTATTTCAACCGGAAAGGCTGGCCTTCATTTTACAGTATGCTATTGCTTATGTAAAGGAAACAACGGGCTTGCAAAAGCACATCATGCGTTACCCGCAGCTATTCGCGACAAAAGCCATTGAGCGGAAACTAAATGAGGGTGTAAGAAAAGGTATTATCTGGCACACACAGGGAAGCGGGAAAACAGCTCTGGCTTACTACAGTGTAAAATTCCTCACTCATTACTATAGAGCTAAAGGTATCGTGCCTAAGTTCTACTTTATTGTAGACAGGTTGGACCTTCTGGTACAAGCTGGGCGCGAATTTAAAAGCAGGGGGCTTACGGTACACAAGGTCAATTCAAAAGACGACTTTGTAAGGGATTTAAAAACCACAATTGCCATTCATAATAGTTCTGGCAAGCCCGAAATTACGGTTGTTAATATTCAGAAATTCAAGGAAGATAAAGATGTAGTAAGCAGGAACGATTACCAGGTAAGTATTCAAAGGGTCTATTTCCTGGATGAAGTGCACCGTAGCTATAACCCTAAAGGTAGTTTTTTGGCTAACCTGAATGAATCCGATACTCAGGCCATAAAAATCGGCCTAACGGGTACGCCCTTGCTCGGCACTGAATACAACTCAAAAGCCATTTTCGGAGACTACATACACAAGTACTACTACAACGCCTCCATTGCTGATGGATATACACTACGGCTGATAAGGGAGGAAATAGAAACCAGCTACCACCTTAAACTAAAAGCAGTCCTTGAACAAATAGACGTATTAAAGGGTAGTTCAGATAAAAAGAAGCTATATGCAGATGGGAGGTTCGTAGAGCCATTACTGGATTACATAGTTACTGACTTTCAGAAGTCGCGAATAACTATGAACGACAACACAATTGGCGGCATGGTTATCTGCGATTCATCTGAGCAGGCTGAAAAGATGAAGGAGATTTTTGATTACAAATATGCTGAGTTTGAGGGACAGGATATTTCTATTGCTGCCGAACCACCACAGTCATATGCTGCCAAAAATCGGGAAGAAAGTAAAGTGAAATCAGCGGCATTGATATTGCATGATGCAGGCACGAAGTCCGAACGCGAAGATTTCATAGAAGACTTTAAGGCTGGCAAAATTGACTTACTGTTTGTCTTCAACATGCTGCTGACCGGCTTCGATGCACCCCGGCTGAAGAAACTGTATGTGACAAGGGTAATTAAAGCGCACAATCTCTTGCAGGCTTTGACACGGGTGAACAGAACCTACAAGAACTTCAAATACGGTTATGTAGTCGATTTTGCCGATATACAGCGGGAGTTTGATAAAACCAACCAGGACTATTTTAGAGAATTGCAAAGTGAGCTGGGCGATGAAATGGAGCATTACACCAACTTATTTAAAACAAGGGAGGAAATTGCCACCGATATACAGCAGATAAAAGAAGTCCTGTTCAGATACGACACTGCCAATGCCGAAGTGTTTTCTCAGCAGATCACCAAAATAAGTGACCGTAAGACGATGCTGGAAATCACTAAGGCACTGAATAATGCCAGGGACTTGTACAACCTTATTCGCTTGTCCGGCCATTATGAGATGCTGGATAAAATGGATTTTCAGCAACTCACCGTATTGGCACGGGAGGCCAACAACCACCTTGCATTAATTAACACCAAAGAAGCCCTTGAAAATAATGTGGATACCAGCAACCTGCTTAATGTTGCGCTGGAAGACGTGATTTTTGCCTTCACCAAGCTAAGGGAGGAGGAAATGATTATTGCCGATAAACTGAAAAACACTTTACAGAAAACAAGGGAAATGCTGGGTGGCAATTTTGACCAGGGTGACCTTACTTTTGTATCGCTGAAAGAAGAACTGGAGCGGCTGTTCAGGAAGAAAAACCTGAGCGAAGTAACAAGGGAAGAAATGGAGCGCAACATAAGGGAGCTGGAAAGGATATATGACGAAGTCAAAGAGCTAGAGCGCAAAAATCAGTTATTGAGGGCTAAGTATGATAATGATGCCAAGTACGCAAGACTACACAAACGGCTAATGGAAAAGGACCCGTTAACCGATAGTGAAAGCAAGCTCTGTGATGCACTGCAAAGCCTGAAAAAAGAAGTAGATGCCCAAATATTGCAGAACGCAAATATTATGGATAACGAAAGTTATGTGGAGAAGATGATCATGCGCCTGGTAATAAGTCAATTAAAGAACAAGTTCGAATTACCTTTGGACGCGGATCGTTCCAGGACCATCAATAACCTGGTAGTAAAAGAATACATGAACGAGTATTACGGCCGTGTAGCATAACAAATAAAATAAATGAACAAGACAGTAAGTTTTGAAAAGAACACTAAAGACCTGATTGACGACCTGAAAAGTGTGTGCGCCAATTACGGTTTAGGAAATGACGGGAATGAGTTCAAGATAATAACACAGGTTTTCCTATATAAATTTCTCAATGACAAATTCGCCTACGGGGTAAAGCAGGTAGACCCTAAGCTGGCCAAAGCCGATAATTGGGAAGTCACATTGAAGCAATACAACGCATCAGACTACGATATGTTGTTGATGCAGTTGAGTGAAAGCACCGCACGTTTGAAACCAGAGCAATTCATCTCCTACTTGTTTGAAAAACAGAACCAGCCTAAATTTTCTGTATTGTTTGACGATACGCTATTGGATATTGCCAAGGAAAACAGCGCTATATTCTCTGTTAAAACCGATGATGGC
>CANCOG010000437.1 GCA_947379685.1 Flavipsychrobacter stenotrophus
GTACTTCCCTTTTACCTTCAATACATTATTGTGTATTGCTGCATTATGGTTTGCATGGTATCTGTTGTATAAACCTGTGCCTAAGGGGGAGGAAGCTTCCTTACTCACCCCGTTTATTTTGCTTATGGGTAAAATGGTGCTCGGCATTATTTTGGGGTTGATCCTAATTTCCATCATCAGTACTTTTATATGCTGGATAATATTTATTAGTTCGGGTAAGAAGCATTCTTCCCTTAATATCGATTTTACTACCGAATCAAAGAAGGGGAAGAAGAACAAATTATTCCTTAATGCTGCATTGGAAAATGCATTCCGGCCATTTCTGGGATTTGTTAAGGGGCGTATTATTTATGACGATAACCAGATGACCGATCGTTTTAGTCTGCTATCTAATCGCAAGAGCGAACGCAACCGGGCTTCGGCAATTACCGGAAGGAGCCGCATGATATTGCCGGATATAAAGGAGTATGACCTGAAGGGTGGATTTGTATATTTTCAGGATATGCTGCATTTATTTTCGCTCGCGGTTGCCCAACCTATAAGCGGGCATTTTTACCAGCCACCTTTGTTGATGGAGGAAACAGATGCTGACGTCTATCCTAAAAAGACGCAAACGCTGGATGTGCGTATAGAACAGCTCAGGAGGGTAGAAGGCGAGTATCTGAATTATAAAGACTTTGAGGCCGGCGATGATGTGCGCCGTATTGTATGGAAAGTTTATGCGAAAAACCGGGAACTTGTTGTTCGTGTACCAGAAATGTTCGAACCTTATGCCTCGCACCTATATTATTATGCATCTTTTCATGCACCCGTTAAAGCACAGTGGCTGGGCGAGGGGTATTTTAAAGAAATGCTCAATTATTATAAGAATTCCGTCTGGACGGTATATGACACACTTTCCAAAAAAGAATGGAACCTCAGTTATATTCCCGACCAGTCATTCAATACTCCGGAGCACGCGGACGAATCTGAAAAGACCGCACGAATCATCAGTAATAGTAATTGGCAAAAAGACGCAGACCTGGAGCATTATTTTAATCCGAAACATGGTTCGGTCCTCTGTATATCTTCTATGGTCGATCCAACGGAACTGAAAAACCTGCTGGAACGGTGCGATGCATCCACTGTTGTCTACTTTGTTCGTATCTCTAATATAATGAAGCATTTTGCACCTCTCAATCTTCTTTCCAGGCTAATTTTACTACCTCCTAAGGACCGGCTTTCACGCCTGCGTACCCGCTGGACATTCTCACCCATAAGGGTGCAGATCCACCGGCGCGAAAAGGAAATAGAAGCTGTGTTGAGCAAAAGCCCGGTAACCTGGGGCGAACTGTAAATTTGATTTCTATCCCTTTGTCTGCCATGAATGCGGATATTTTCGTTGGAGCAAAAAAGAAATAATAAAAGACGTAATTACTAATCAGTAAAATGTTTCAACTTTGGGTATCAACGTAACAGACTGTAAATAATCTATTTTATGAAAATGAAACCGCTGTGTTTTGTTATTATGCCTTTCCGCACCCGGAAGGACGCAAACGGAAAAGAGATAGACTTTGATGATGTGTATCGCTCATTCATATTCAAAGCCATAGAGGCAGCCGGAATGGAGCCAATACGTGCCGATGAAGAAACAGTGAACGGCATCATCCACAAGCCGATGTATGAACGGTTGATATTGTGCGATTACGCTGTTGCCGACCTCACGACCGCAAATGCAAATGTTTTTTATGAGTTGGGTATCAGGCACGCCGTAAAACCATTTACAACTATTACGATATATGAATCGACCCAACAACTACCGTTCGATGTGAATGGCGTCCGTTGCATGCCGTATTCCTATAGCAATAATAAGGTTCTTACCAATGTTGCAGCAGACATAGAATCATTGACTAAACAATTAAAAACCGATGTAAAGAAGAAGAATACCGACAGTCCGATTTATCAACTGGTAGACGGCATTTCATTTCAAAATAGTGTTGCCCATCAAAAAACAGATATTTTCAGGGACCAGGTCACATATAACGAAGAACTAAAGAAACTACTGAAGAAAACACGTAGCAAAAAGGCTATACCATCGGAAATTATTAAAGCTATTGATGAGATAGTAGAGAAGGAAATTGATGTTGATAATTCGGAAGCCGGTGTATTGATAGACGTTATGTTGTCCTATCGTTCGTTGAAAGCATTCGAAAAAATGGTTTCCTTTATCCAGTCCCTGCCGTTGTATGTGAAAAATACAGTAATGGTGCAGGAGCAACTGGGTTTCGCTTTAAATAGATGTGGGGAGCAGGATGAAGCAATAAGTGTTTTGGAAACGGTCATTAAACAAAACGGTCCAAGCAGTGAAACGTATGGTATTCTTGGTAGGGTATACAAGGATCGTTTTGATGCTGCCATTAAAGATAAGAATGATATTTTGGCCGAGGGCTTTCTCGATAAGGCGATCGAAACGTACCGAAAAGGATTTGAAGCAGATTGGAGAGATGCGTTCCCGGGGATAAATGTTCTTACCCTACTTGAAATTAAGGGTGATAAAAAAAGTATAGAAACCCTTGCCCCGGTTGTCACTTACTCTGTTGAGCGCAAATTACAATCTAAAGTAGCTGATTATTGGGATTACGCTACGTTACTCGAAATTGCTGTTATTGCAAACAACGAAGACGATGCAAATCGAAATTTGAAAAGTGCAATCGCCTGTCAAATTGAAGGTAACTGGATGCTTGAAACAACAATTAATAATCTTAATTTGATTATAGTGGCACGTAAAAAGCGAAAGGAAAAGGTGACTCTTTTGGAAAAGATAAAGGTTGGGTTGACGAACCAATTGAAATAACTATCAGCCAATCTGAATTTCGTTCGAGCTTAAGTATTTTTGTCACTTTTATGTAATGTGAGACCTTATGTTTCCGAAAGGCCGGAAATATAAGGTCTTTTTAATTGCCAGTTAAAATGCCTGATCTATTTTTGGTGTTCAAAAAAAACAACATGAGTTTTCTCGGGATATTTTTGGAATGTCGCAGATTAACATAACTTTATTAAGGAAATTCTATTTACACTTAATGGATTAAACAAGTTCTTATGAAAATGCGCTCCAAAGTTCTCGCATTCATTGCGGCATCGTTGTTTTGTACAACCGCAGCTGTGGCCCAATCCGGCGTTGTAACTACGATGGCTGGAGGTGGTTCTACGTATGCCGATGGTGTTTCGGCTACATCGGCTCAATTCAGTCTACCCACACATGTATGCCAGGATATCCTGCTCAATGTCTATGTAATGGACGAGGGGCTCCACAAAATTCGTAAAATTGATCACTCAACAGGGCTTATTCAAACAATTGCAGGGGGTGGAACGTCGACAGCAGATGGAGTTCCCGCAACAAATGCTTCCCTTATCAGAGTGAAGGGAATGTTTGTTGATCTGGTGGGCAATTTGTATTTATCTGATACTGCAGGTATTCGAATGATAAATGGCATAACCGGAATCATTTCAACAGTAGTGGGCGGAGGAACTTCAATGGCAGACGGAATACCAGCGACTACTGCTTCGTTCAGGGGAGGTACTGCAATTTATGTCGATCCGACCGGCAATATATATTGCGATGTTTATGATTCACTTATACGTAAAGTAGATGTGGCTACGGGCATAATACACACAATTGCCGGTGGCGGTACGTCAACAGCCGATGGTGTTTTTGCAACTATCGCAGATTTAAGTGGTGGTGTAAACAGTATATCTGTAGACGGATTTGGTAATATATATTACATTCCGAATTCACGGGACAGGATAAGGAAAATCACTTATTCGACAGGGCTTGTGACAACGGTTGCCGGAACCGGTACCTATTTATATGATGGATTGCCTGCTACCAGTTCAGCACTTTTTATGGCAAATAGCCTAAGTGTTGACGCTGCGGGGAACCTTTTTTACTCCGATTTGAGTAGAATAAGAAGGGTTGATGTAACTTCTGGGATATTGAAAACAGTTGGTGGTATCATTGCCGGAGGTGGATCGGGTTATACAGAAGGAGGGCCAGCGGTTGGTAATGATTTGCATCCTGCAGCAATGACTATGTCATTCATAGAAGGTAATTTTTATTTTACCGATTCTTCAGCTTCAGGAAATTATGTGAGAAAGTTTTCTTTTAGTCCGATAGTAGGTGCAACTGGTGCAAGTGCGGATAGTTTTAGCATTTATATCAATAAACTGTGCTCCGGACCAGCAATAACTGCGATGACACATCACTATGTGTCCAGTGCTAATTTGGTTACTTATTTTGGCGACGGTACTTCTGCAACTACTACTTTTTTACCCGGGGGGACAGGTTATTCCAGTTTCAGTCATAATTATGCTACTTCCGGAGTGTATACAATTAAGCATTACCTTAGGTACGGAACTGTTGTGATAGACTCATACAGCTATTCTTACAACTATTTATATTGCAATTCAATTCCGGTCCAATTTTATTTCGACAATAACAGCAATTGTGTTAAGGAAGGAAGTGAAGCGTTCAATTCCAGTCCGATTATGGTTCAGGTTGACTCCAACGATGTTCACGTAGACACTATTTCATGCACTGGCGGTATCTATTACAATGCATTTGGTGCACCGGGTGATATTTATAAATTCAGACCATTTAATTTGCACTCAGGGTCTTCAGTTTCTTGTCCTGCGACTGGTATAATTGCCGATACATTATCAAGTTCAAGTTATATTGAGGCTGTTAAG
>CANCOG010000438.1 GCA_947379685.1 Flavipsychrobacter stenotrophus
CTGCCTGGAATTCCCACTGTTTATTAAGCTGCCTCTGGGCGCTGAAATAGATTGCCTGTGTGTTTTCCTTATAGTCGAATTTATTGGTCTTTGCGGGGTCTGTGATATATGTATTGCTGTCCCGAAATTGAAAGATATTATCGCTGATAACATGGATGAACGATGCTTTGCTGCCAAAAGATAACTTAGCGAGGTGCATGGGTAGGTCCACATCAGCCTTTACTGAGCTGATGAACAAGACTTGCTTGCCGGTTGACCGGTTGATGCTGCTCACTCCGGTCGGCGATCCATCAGCCAGCGCATCAAGAGTGGAAAAGTCCCGTACCGTTCTGCCGGTCCGTGTAAAGAAATCGCCGTCTATATTTAATTTTTTGCCGGTGGAATCTATTTTCCATTCATAGTTCAGGTTTCCCATATTTCGTTCACCAAAATCATTAGTGTGTGCCCTGGTGGATATCACGGAATCTACCCGTGTGGTCGAGTTAAGCCAGTTGGCTACTACATGTTCGTCCATCTGAGGGGTGCTGCCACCATATGTGTACAGGAAACCAATGATGGCCTTGGGCGTAATGTTATAATCGGCACCCAGCTGGCTTCGGTGGTAATTATGATGATTGTCTACATAGTCGGTTTGCTGGTTTTGCTGGCCATTGTAGAATATAGTCTGGCGTTCTTTTGGTTTTGAGTAATTGCTGCCGCCATTGGAATTGCCGTAAATATTCCATTTCTTTTTCCGGTAATTGAACGCCAATTCTGGTTGGAATGATGAAAATGAGTTTTGCATATAAGTGATGCCCGCGTTGCCATTTAATCCGTCCTTCTTTATCTTTTTTATGACGATATTGATCAAACCTGAATTTCCGGCCGCTTCATATTTTGCAGGAGGGGTAGTGATAACTTCTATCCGTGATATATTGTCAGATGGAATTGCTTTGAGCATTTCAGCGAGTTCTTCGCCGTCCATTTGTAACAACTTGTCGTCCAGCATCACACTTACTGTACTTTTACCGGCAAGCGAGATCTCATCGCTGCCGCTAACCCTTACACCTGGCGCCTTGCTTATTGCTTCCAATGCATCGCTTCCTATGGCTGAAATGCTGTTTTCTACATTGAATATAACCCGATCCAGCTTTCGCTCAATCAATGGTTTACGCGAACTCACGGAAACTTCTGTTAACACCAATTCGTCCCTTACGAGTTTGAAATCGATGATTTGCGATGTTGCAGCAGTGTTCGGCACAAGTTTGATTGCCTGCTTGTACCCTGACGATGATGCGAGCAGGCAGGTATTTACAAATTTGCTGATATCGGTTTTGTACTTGCCAAGGCTGTCAGCGATTGTTGTTGTTATAATTGTGCTGTCACTTGTCCGCAGTGCAACAACTGAGGCGAAAGGAAGCGCATTCCCCGCATTGTCAGTAATTCTTCCCGTAACGGAATATTGAGCCAACAAGGTATTCTGGCAACAAAAACAACAAAGGAAATAAATCAGGAAGCGTAATGTAGCATGTTTTGGCATGGAGGATATTGTTGAACAAATATCTGCTGTTTTCTGTCATTATTTTTATTTTTTCACAGTAATTAACCAACAGTTTTTGGCCTGTTTTTGGTCTGTATTTTTGTGTTTTGATTATTGAAAAATGGCTCCTGTATTGACAAAAGCGTCTGTTTTTGGGCAGACAATGATCCAATAAATACTCTGATATATCCATCACCATTTGGTTAAATAGTTGTGAAGTCTCAGTTTCAACGACATAGCTATTTAATTACACCTTTAAAAAGACTAATTTTGCACCTGAAAAATAGAATGCACAATGAAAATGGATAAGATTCTGGATAAATTAGGAATTGAAAAAATAAATGAAGGGGCTTCAACCGGAACCAAATGGTTGAAATCGGGTGGCGAAAAACTGGAATCTTTTTCTCCTGTTGATGGTAAAAAAATTGCATCTGTATATACAGTTACGAATGAAACATATAACCAGGTAATAGCACAAAGCCAGGCGGCATTTGCTGAATGGCGCATGTGGCCCGCACCGAAACGCGGTGAAGTGGTTCGCCAGGTAGGCGACGCTCTCCGGAAATACAAAGAACCGCTGGGTAAGCTTGTTTCTTATGAAATGGGTAAGAGTCTCCAAGAAGGTTACGGCGAAGTGCAGGAAATGATTGATATCTGTGATTTTGCAGTAGGAATGAGCCGCCAGTTATACGGCCTGACCATGCATAGTGAAAGGCCAAGGCACCGCATGTATGAGCAATGGCATCCGTTGGGCATAGTTGGTATAATAAGTGCTTTTAACTTCCCTGTTGCAGTATGGGCATGGAATAGTGCCATAGGCTGGATATGCGGAAACACCTGCGTATGGAAGCCATCAGAAAAGACACCTCTTTCTGCAATAGCCTGCCAGAATATTATTTCAGAAGTATTTAAGGCTAACGATGTTCCGGAGGGGGTTTGTAGCCTCGTTATCGGCCACAGGGAAACCGGTGAGTGGATGAGCAACGATACGCGCATTCCATTAGTATCTGCTACCGGTTCTACCCGTATGGGTAAGGCCGTTGGTTCGGCAGTTGCGGCGCGTTTGGGTCGTTCCCTGCTGGAACTGGGTGGCAACAATTCCATCATCATTACAGAACATGCCGATCTTAATATTGCCCTCCGCGCGGCTATATTTGGTGCAGTAGGTACTGCTGGTCAGCGTTGTACAACTACCCGCAGGTTAATAATTCATGAGGCAGTTTATGATGCGTTTAAAAAGAAACTGGTTGCAGCTTATAAGCAACTGGTAATTGGTGACCCGCTCGATGAAAGTAGCCACGTAGGGCCACTAATTGATAATGATGCAGTTACAGCTTATACCAACGCAATAGTTGAGGTAAAGAAGGCTGGTGGAAAAGAAGTAGTGAAGGGTGGAATACTCACAGGTAAAGATTTTGAAAGTGGATGTTATGTAAAACCATGCGTATTTGAAGCGGAAAACGAATGGGCAATTGTGCAGCACGAAACTTTTGCACCCATCTTGTACATAATGAAGTACCAGACGCTGGATCAAGCTATTGCATTGCAAAATGGCGTGCCTCAGGGGCTGTCATCTTCTATCATGACGCTGAATATGCGCGAATCGGAGACATTCCTGTCTCATGTGGGTAGTGATTGTGGCATAGCCAATGTAAACATAGGTACCAGCGGTGCTGAAATTGGTGGTGCGTTCGGTGGAGAAAAAGAAACTGGTGGTGGCCGTGAAAGCGGCAGTGACAGCTGGAAGGCTTACATGCGCCGTCAGACCAATACCATCAACTGGAGCGATCAGTTGCCGCTGGCGCAGGGAATCAAGTTTACTGTATAATTGTTAATAGTTAATTATTAATTGATAATTTTTCGAAGGGGTGTCTAGTCAATCAGATGCCCCTTCATTGTTTAGTTTACCCCACTAATTATTTTTAACTTTTTAACCTACCAACTAATCTATTACTTTTGGGCTGGAAAAATAATGTAATTACAGATGAAAAGCCTTTCTATATTTTTTAGTGTATTGTCCCTTGCTGGAGTTCTTTTATTGGCAGAAGGTTGCGCCCCCAAAGCAGGGAATACAGCTGCAACCAATACTGCAACAACTAATACGACTGCCACAGGTGGCGGATCTAGAATAGCGTTTGTAAATATAGATTCGCTGGAGGCACATTACGAATTGCTGAAGAGCCGTAGGGAAGACTTTAAGAAACGTCAGGAGCAAATGGAAGGCGAGTTGGAACAGAGTTACCAGCAAATGCAGGCCAAGGGTGCGGATTTACAAAAGAAGGCGCAGGCCCAAAATCTCACGCAAAGTGAATACGAGTCTGCGCAAAAACAACTGATGCTGATGCAGCAAAGCCTGGAAAGTCGCAAGCAGTCGCTTACCGAGCAACTGGTTAAGGAGCAGGAAGAGTTCAACAAAGACCTGAAAAAAAGACTGGATGCCTACCTTGAAAATTATAACAAGGATAAGCACTATGACTATATTCTGTCTTATTCTTCAGCGGGAGGTTCGGCCATAATGTATGCTAATAAAGCCCTCGAGATAACGAAGGATGTGATTGCAGGCATGAATGCAACATCTAAGAATGAGCCGTTAGACAAGAAGAAATAATTTCACGCTTAAGCCGCATAACCTTGGAAAATAAAACCACGTTTCATCGTTCGTTTACGTTGCTTGATGGCATACTGCTGGTGGCAGGTTCCATGATAGGCTCTGGTATCTTCAGGGTAAGTGCCGATGTTACCCGCTCTGTGGGGAGCAGCGGTTGGCTGGTGATGACCTGGGTACTTACCGGGCTTATTACAGTTGCAGCTGCCGTAAGTTACGGTGAACTGAGTGGTATGTTTCCGAAGGCCGGTGGACAGTATGTTTACTTACAGGAGGCCTATGGCAAAAAATATGGATTTTTATATGGCTGGGCGTTCTTCTCTGTTATACAGACGGGTACCATTGCAGCAGTTGCAGTGACATTCGCCAACTTTCTGGGTTATATGTTTCCGGCGATAGGGGAAGATAATATTCTGTTGCAAATTGGCACTTACCATATCACAGCAGCGCAATTAATTGGTATTGGTTCTATTGTATTGCTTACCTGGATCAATTCAAAGGGTGTGGAAGGAGGAAAATGGATACAGTTCATTTTTACATTCGCCAAAATTGGGGCTATGCTCACCCTCATTATTTGCGGGCTCTTGTTTGTGAA
>CANCOG010000439.1 GCA_947379685.1 Flavipsychrobacter stenotrophus
AGTAAAAAATTAAAAATACAAAACGACTTATTTAAAACTCCGTTTCACCCAATTAAAAATTAATGTTGAATCCTCCGAACGTTTTAGGCTATCAGCAAGGTGCCTCCTTTCCATTCTCGCATTATAATTTCTGAGGTCACGGGCGCGGATGGCAGAATCGATAGTGTACACGTACTTATTAATCAGGTGTGCTTTCTCCATTTTCTCTTCAACCGCTTTCCTTTTAACAGTAACACTATCCTTGAGGTACTTTTCCATGAGTAGACTCGCTATAGGAGCAGCCCAGGTAGCTCCAAAACCTGAATTTTCAACTGCGACAGCAATAGCGATACGAGGATTTTCCCGGGGAGCAAATGCAACGAACATGGAGTGATTAGCCATTTTCATAACTTCTCCGTTCACTATTGCCTTATTTTCAGCGGTTCCGGTTTTTGCACAAACGTTAATTCCTTCAATTTTGGCACCTGCTGCCGTACCGCTTTCTACTACGTCCTGCATGGCTTGCTGTACAATACTAAATGTGGTGTCGGGTATATGCAGCACGTCGTGCCTTTCATGATATCTCTTTAAAATAGGATCATTGAAATTCTTGTCAATTGATTTTACAAAGTGAGGTGTATAATAGTATCCTTTGTTGGCAATTATACACATACCATTTGCCATTTGTAGTGGTGTCAGCAAAATTTCACCCTGGCCCATTCCAACATACACAACGGTACATGAATTCCAGTTGAACTTATACATTCTATTGTAAGTATTAGAATCGGGCACAGAGCCTCCTTTTTCGAAGGGAAGGTCGATACCAGTTGGGTGGCCATAATCGAATGCAGAATAGTAGTCGTGCCAGCGCTGCAAACCTTCCTTTACACTGCTAAAGCTTTTGTAATCAATAGTCAGCCTGAATATATGACAAAAATAAGAGTTACAGGAGTGCGCCAGCGCCAACCGGAAATTTGCAGCATGTCCTGCATCTTTATGTTCGCAGGCAATTGACTTACCACAATAATTATAGCTACCATAGCAACCCAGCCCGAATGATGGAGTAATTGCACCCACGCTCAGTGCCACCAGGCCGGTCATTGGTTTGATTGTAGAACCCGGAGGATAAGCAGCCTGAGTAGCCCGGTTAAACAAAGGCCGGGTTGCTTCACGATATAGATTGCCGTAGTTCTTTGCCCTATCCTTACCACGAAGCAGATTAGGGTCATAACATGGGCTACTGACCATTGCCAAAATCCCACCGGTTTGCGGGTCTATAGCAACAACGCTACCAACTTTATTGGCCATCAATTTTTCAGCATACGATTGAAGTTCCGCATCAAGGTATAACTCCAGCGATTTTCCTGAAATTTCCTGGCTATCGAGTGACCCACCCTTGTACGGATCGCGCGGGCGATTGAATTTATCTCTTTCCAGGAAGTGCACACCACGCTGACCGCGCAATACTTCTTCATATTGTAATTCCAGTCCGCTTCGTCCGGTATAATCACCCTGCCTGTACGAAGCATACCGGGGCACTTTGAGCATTTCCGGCGATACTTCAGCTATATAACCCAAAACTATGCCAGCTGTTTCATTCTTATATTCCCTGATGTTTCGCTCAACCAGCTCAAACCCAGTGAACAGAAACGCATTTTCCTGGAAACGGGCAGTTTGCTCAGGGCTCAACTGTTCCATAAAAGTACTTTGCCTAACATCAATGTTTCGGGTAAGTACACCCTTCATAATCTTGTTGAACCCTGGGGCATCGAGCCCCATAGCCGCACAAAACTGAGCAGTATCAAAATTCTTGATATTCCGGGGAGTAACCATGAGGTCGTAAATAACGGTATTGGAAAGCATCACTTTTCCGGTACGATCATAGATAACGCCTCGCGGCGGGTAAACAACTTTTTTATAGATGGCTATGTCATTAGCCATTACCTTGTATTTCGATTCAAAGTTCTGCAGAAAGAAAAGGCGTAGCAGTATTACAGACGCAACGCCTATAAAAATGAGCCTGATTATATACTGACGGGAGTTCACCGCAGCGGACATATTTAAACCTTTTTTTTAAGTGGGAATTATTACAAAGCTATCATAAAAAGGCCATTGTTCGGTCAATTTTCGGAATAATTTACGGACCGGAAAACGCGCAAAACACAATTCTCAAAATAGTACGTCATGAACACGCAGATGGCCGCATTTTGCAGAAATTTGTCAATTTTAAATATCACTAATCTAAAATACAACAAAGCCACACCGATCGTGTGGCTCTGTCAACAATTTATTCAGAGTATTCAGATTTAGGTCAATATCAATTGAACCTAAGACTACAATATTTCCTCCTTTACAGCTTCAAGAATATCCAGCGTTTCTTCCTTGCTGTTGCCTTCGGCATAAATACGGAGGACAGGTTCGGTGCCCGACGCACGCAACATCATCCAGCCGCCATTATTCAAATGGTATTTAACGCCATCTATTGTTTCTACATTGCTGAATTGATATTTTCCAAAATGGGTGTACCCTCCACTTTCTGCTTCCTGGATAATAGCCAGTTTTTTATCATTTGGTATTGTGAGGTCGTTACGCTCATACACGAAGTGGCCAACTATGGCGTACACTTCTTCACAAAGTTCTTTCAGTGTCTTGCCAGATTTGGTCATGAATTCATACAGCACCAGGCCGTCGAAAATTCCATCACGCTCAGGTATGTGACCTTTGATGGCAATTCCACCACTTTCCTCACCACCTACTAGTACATCTTCATTCACCATTATCTCGCTGATGTACTTGAAGCCTATCGCAGTTACCTCGACAGGAAGACCATAATGTTCGCATAACTTCTTCACCCTGTCGGTAACTGAGAAGGCGATGGCAACTTTGCCCGTCATGCCCTTGTACTTGTGCAAGTAATGTATCAGCAACAAAATGATGTTGTGTGCATCAACAAACTTTCCATCTTCGTCATACAGCCCGATACGATCAGCATCTCCATCTGTCGCCAGGCCTATTTTAAGTTCGGGAGTAAAGGCAATTGTTTTAGACAATTCCTGCAAATTCTTATCAAGTGGTTCTGGGGCCTGGCCATGAAAACCAGGATTATCCTCGCAATGCAATAAAACAGCATTTGGCAACAGCCGGCGAATTACATTCTGCCCAGCACCAAACATTGCATCATAAGCCAGTTTGAACGGCGATTTAGACAAAGCGTCGAAATCAAATTTCTCTTTCAGGTAGTCGACGTACATGTCTTCAAGGTTCACGTATTGCAACATTCCTTTTTCTTCAAAAAAAGCAAGCGACTGCGAAGGAACAGAAACCTCTTCCGGAATCATGGCTTCTACCGCTGCAATATCTTTAGGGCTGGAAGGGCCACCATGAGCACCTTTCAACTTATAACCATTGTAAGAAGGTGGATTATGTGACGCTGTAATTACCACTCCCTGCTGTGCTTTCAGGTGAAGGACACCGAGCGAGATCATAGGTGTACTGATGAATCCTTTGGAAAGCAGCACCTTCACACCATTGTCGCACAACACTTTTGTAACAGTTTCAGCAAACAACTGACCGGCAAACCGGCAATCGTGACCAACAACTACGGTAGGGTTTTCAAATTTGCTGTTCAACCAATCAGCCTGTCCCTTTGCCACTCTGGCGACATTATATACAGTAAAATCAAGTGCAATTATCGCACGCCAACCATCTGTCCCGAATTTAATTTTATCAGTCGTCATTTTAAAAGTCTATATTTTTTGGTGCGGCAAATTTAGGAAAGGTTTTGTAACATGACGTTAATTTATACCTCTGTTACCAAGGTTATTTTACCACTTCAAAATGGCGAAAACAAATTAAGAACCATGATTGCATAAGCATTAGCCGAAAAATCACAAATAGTGAAAATAGCAAAGGCCGCGATAGTAAACTATCTTCAACCAAACTAACAATTGATAATTAATAATTGAATAATTCTACCCCAGCGCACTCTTTATCATTCCCAAACACTCATCTACCTGCTCGTGTGTAATGAGCAAGGGAGGCGCGAATCGGATACGGTCGCCGTGGGTAGGTTTGGCCAGCAGGCCATTGTCCTTCATTTTCAGACAAATTTCCCAGGCTGCATCTTTAACCGGATGATTGATAACTATTGCATTAAACAAGCCTTTCCCCCTGACTATGGATACATATTCATGATTCATTGCTACCAGTTCCCGGCGGAGATATGCCCCTTGTATTGCTGAATTTTCTGCCATTTTTTCATCCTTGAGGACTTCAAGGGCCGCGATGGCCACCTTACATGCAAGTGGGTTGCCACCATAGGTCGAACCATGTTCACCGGGCTTGATGGTCAGCATAATTTCATCGTCGGCCAGAACCGCAGAGACTGGCATTGTACCACCCGAAAGCGCCTTACCGAGCAATAAAATATCGGGGCGTACGTCCTCATGGTCACAAGCCAGCATTTTACCTGTGCGTGCCAGACCAGTCTGAATTTCATCGGCTATTAACAAAACATTTGCAGCTTTACATAAAGCGGCAGCCTGCGCCAGGTATCCCTCGTCAGGAACTACCACCCCAGCCTCTCCCTGAATCGGTTCCACAAGGAATGCGACTACATCGGGGTGTTGAAGGGCGGCCTTTAAAGCAGCTATATCATTATATGCAATAATATCGAAACCCGGAGTAAAGGGCCCGAAATCACGCTTGGAGTCTTTATCAGTACTAAAAGAT
>CANCOG010000440.1 GCA_947379685.1 Flavipsychrobacter stenotrophus
GATATGAGCTGAGTCATCTGGCTGGCATACTGGTGGTTATTACCGCCAAAGATACCTTCTACCCAAACTACTCCAGGTGCCCCCCACTCTGGCTGGGAACCGCTGTAGTCACCCCAGCGCTGCTCTTTTCCGCTCAGAATAGAAATGGATGTGGCTCCGCTTTTTATGGTCAGGAGGTCAGAGAAGTTTGTACCATCGAAGAATACTGCTCCGCTGGAAGGGAACTTGCCGGGGCCTGAAAAATTGAACGACAAAATTGCGTTGTTTACGCCACTGGTATTGCCGGCATAAGAGATATTAGGATACCCCAGGTCGAGCGTATCAACACCAAAAATACGCCCCTGCAAAGTAGGTGCAGTGGCAAAATTACTGATAACGCCATGGTAAATTGCCGAAGCCCCTGTTGCCGGGTTTACCGATGTATTCACGAACTGAATATCATTCCCGCGCAGAAAGCCCCCCAGGACCCTTGCATCGTTGGTTGCAAGGCTTTTTGCAGTGTCTGGCTGGCGTGCGTCGGGCGGAGCGCCATAAGATAAGGTTGACACCAGCGGAGTCACAGAAATAGACCCTGTGCCTCCAATTGTGTCCGGCACTTTTACCAGGAATACTGTATCGTTCAGCACATCGAAATTTCTGTTAGAAAGGAGGTATTGTTCAGGCCCGAGTACCACGTCTCCCGGGTTTACAGGGTATAAGCAACGCAAATACTTACCATTGTACTGCACGCTATCCCATATCTGGTAGTTCAGGGTTGCCGCACCATTGTACCCATCCTGCTTTTTTACCTGGTAGATCAGGGTCTTTTTAAAGCCTGCCTGCCAGCTGCTATCGTACTTTATTTTGTTACCAGTAAGGAATATTTCGTTATGGGTGATCGAAATTGCCGGGTAATCGAACCAAGTGGTGTCTCCGGTATAGTCGCCGTAAAATTTGTAGAAATTCCACGCACCTGCGGGGTCATTTGTCTTCGAAAATGCAAACACAATGTAGTTATACTGGTTAGTACCGTTAAGCATCACCATGATGAACCTGTCTGCCTCGGGATCATAAACGATTTTCGGGTCATACCTGAAGTCATTGGTGAAATTATTCAGCCCTACGGCCACTGACATGGCCTTCAGGTTCTTCATATACAGAAACGCCCCGGTTGCGCCGTTGTAAATTTCTATATTGGAATTTACAACAGAAACCGCCTTTTTCCCCTTACTGATGGCCATATAATTATCTGGAGGGATGCCGGTTACAGTATCTGCGGTAAGCGTTACCCCGATAATGGGCTGGAGCGCCGTGGTTGTTTTCTTCCTTGCAGGTCCTGCTTTATATGGGAAAGTTCTGGCAACCTGTTGTTTTAACTCACGGAGGCGTTCGGCCTCGTTGTTCCCTTCAACCTCCGGCATTTCCAGGTTATACACCTGGGCGCTGTACTTATCTTCTACCTCGCTCAATACAACTGAGCCGCACAACGGGGCTTTGAATAGCTTCGGTTTTATCTCCTGAGCAAAAGAACTATGCACTAAACACGTTAAAAGGGCAACAAGACCAGCAAGTTTCATTATCAATATTTTGCTAAAAATAAAAAAACCTCCGCACAAATGCGGAGGTCTTATGAATGTTTCTGTGTTTGTTGGCAATTTGAACTGCTAAAGTGTACGGTAACGACGCCAAGCTGTTGTACAAAGGAGCAAAATATTTAAAAATTCCTGCCACCAATATTAAGCAGCCGGTTCAAACTTTCTGCTCAATATTATCCCTGAAGTGCTGCTGCTCCGCTCACGATCTCGGTAAGTTCCGTTGTGATGGCTGCCTGACGGGCACGGTTGTAGCTGATCTTCAATGCTTTCAATATTTCGTTGGCATTTTCAGAAGCTTTATCCATGGCTGTCATACGTGCACCATGCTCTGAAGCATTGGCATCTAATACAACTTTATATACCTGAGTGTTCAGGATTTTCGGCATCAGGTCCTGAATCAATTCGCCCATTGAAGGCTCAAAAATGAAATCGACATTTGACGCACCTTTTTTCTGCTCCACTTTTGGGATAGGCAAATAAGGTTCTACCACGAATTCCTGAGTTGCAGCATTTTTGAACTGACTGTACACCAACTCCACGCGATCGTATTCCTTGTTCAGGAAACCTTCTTGTGCAAAAACGGCTGCCTTACGCACGTTATCGAATGTAAGATCGGAGAAAATAGTCCAATAGTCAGCCACAACTTTGTAACCATATTTCAGGAAAAATTCGTACCCCTTCTTGCCCAATGGCAGAATAGTTACATTTCCTTTCCTGTGCTGATCGGCATAGTTGGTATCAATAAGTTGCTTTGCCATTTTGATAACGTTGGCATTATAAGCACCGCACAAACCACGATCGCTGGTAACAGGTATGATCAATACCTTTTCCACAGGGCGAACATCAGCCAGCGGCATACTCACATCGCTGGAAACACTGCTCACAATATTGCTGAGCATTTCCTGAAGCTTGCGGGAATATGGGCGCATCTGGATAATAGAATCCTGTGCACGGCGCAATTTTGCGGCGCTCACCATCTTCATCGCCTTAGTGATCTGCTGTGTAGACGCTACTGATTTTATACGATTCCGAACCTCTTTAAGCTGTCCTGACATATTATTTTAAATGACTATTATTAATTTGGCTGCAAAGTTATCTAATCGGTGGGAATAAATCAAAAGTGATTTTTTTAAAAACTTGTATTGGTACGGGAGTTCGCTCAATTATAAACAATATTAATACCCATATTAGGACAAGAGGAACTACAGTCATTACCTTTGCACCCTATGAAATTATTAATGTCCTACCTTGGCCGCTATAAGTGGATGATAGTGCTTGCCATCATATTAGCGGCAATCAATCAGGGTTTTTCAATGCTAGACCCATTGTTTGCCGGTAAATTACTCGATCAGTTTGTAAACCACCCACTTACAGTCGATAAGGACGGTACAGTTCACCGTGATCTTTACGGGTATCTTTCCGGAGCAATGACCATTATTGGTTACCTTATTGGTGTGGCAATGATATCCCGTATAGCCAAGAACTTCCAGGATTACACAGTCAATGTAGTTATTCAGAAATTTGGTGCACGTCTGTACACCGATGGCCTTCGTCATGCGCTTCGCCTGCCTTACCAGGAATTTGAAGACCAAAGCAGCGGTCAAACGCTTTCTGTTTTACAAAAAGTAAGGGTTGATTGTGAAAAATTCATCAATTCTTTCTTCAACGTTTTATTGCCATCGGTAGTAGGCCTTACCATAGTTATCTCCTACACTTACCGGTTAAGTCATTTATTACCAATAGTATATGTTGGCGGCGCTATAGTTTTAGGGTTTCTCATAAGCCAGTTGAGTAAACGTATTAAAGTAGTACAGAAGACCATTGTAAAGGAAACCAATGCGCTGGCCGGCTCAACAACAGAGTCACTCAGGAACATTGAATTGGTGAAGAGCCTTGGACTTACCCAACAGGAAATCAGGCGCCTGAACACAACTACTATTAAGATCCTGAAACTCGAATTAAAGAAAGTAAGAAGCATCCGTACCATATCCTTCATTCAGGGTACGTTCGTTAACCTGCTGCGTCAGGCCATCATCTTAAGCTTGTTGGTGTTTATTTATAAGGGTACGATTTCTCCGGGCCAATACCTTACGCTTGTATTTTATTCCTTCTTCATTTTCGGGCCAATGCAGGAAATAGGCAGTGTGATCATGTCGTACAGGGAAGCCGAGGCTTCGCTCAACAACATACATGAACTGTTTAAAAAGCCTGTTGAGTATACTCCTGAAAAGCCGGAAGCAATTAATGAAATAGAGGAATTGAAGTTCAGCGACGTGACATTTAAGCACAATACTGCTATGCGTCCTGCCCTTGATGGTATTACGTTCGACGTAAAACTAGGAGAAACGATCGCATTTGTCGGACCATCAGGTAGTGGAAAAACCACGCTGGTAAAGTTGCTGGTTGGCCTTTATCACCCGAACCAGGGGCATATATATTATAATGGCCATAACGAAGCCAATATTGACTACGAAGAACTCAGGCACCAGATGGGGCTTGTAACCCAGGACCCGCAACTGTTTAGCGGAACTATAAAAGAGAACCTCTTGTTCGTTAATCCGGGTGCAACTGAAGCAGACATTAATGCAGCCTTGCAAAAAGCGTCCTGCCAAAACCTTTTGTCGCGTGCTGAAAATGGGTTGGATACATTAATAGGCGAAGGCGGATTGAAGCTTTCAGGCGGAGAGCGCCAACGTATTTCTATTGCACGGGCATTGCTGCGCCAGCCAAGGTTAATGATATTTGATGAGGCAACATCGGCACTTGACTCGCTTACGGAAGACGAAATTTCTCAAACCATACGCAGTATAACATCTCAAAGGCAGCATATTACTATAATGATCGCACACCGTTTGTCGACCATTATGCATGCAGACCGTATCTATGTACTGGAAAAAGGACAAGTTATTGAAACGGGTAACCACCAGTCGCTTGTTGACGAAAAAGGGCTTTATTACGCCATGTGGCGCCAGCAGATAGGCGAACGTAAAGAAATGCCGGTAAAGGCAAAAGCATACCGGACACAACGCGAGGAAATTGATTCCCATAAGGACTAACAAGTGGGCAGGTGTACATAGCAATTATGTATGCCTGCCCATTTTGCTTTTGAAAATCCA
>CANCOG010000441.1 GCA_947379685.1 Flavipsychrobacter stenotrophus
CTCATAATTTGCTTCGCCAACGAAGGCGTTCTCCAGCGTGAGGCTATCTTTATAATGGTGTCTCAGAAACAAAATAAAGTAGAGTACATCGGTAGTATTGTAAGTCCGGTGGGCAAATCCTAAAAATCGTTTTAGGTCGGTTTCCTCATGATTCATAATAAAATCATAAGGAGCATGGTCCATCAGGCTCATCAGTTTTTTGCAGCTATTAATAATACTGGTTCGGTTGCCCCATGCCAGAACCGCAGCAAACAAACCTGCAATTTCAATATCCTGTTGTTTAGAGAACAGATGAGGAATACATATTGGGTCCTGGGCTATGAACGACCTGTCGTTATACAGTTTCACCTTTTCATCCAAAAGGGATTTCAGTACTTCTATGCTCATGCCCATGAAGTAAAAGTATTAAATGATGATGAGCTAGCCGTCATCGGGTGTGAAATTGGAGAAATAGGGTGTTGCCCCGGGTTTGATTCTGATTGATAAGCTTGTCAATTACATAGTCACTTTTCAACTGCAAGAATTCATGTCAGGTAACCTCTCTTATCTACTCAATTTACGCAAATACTTGTGCGAGTTAATGATGACAATCGCTAAATTGTTTTAAAGACTGTATAAATTATTACTTTTACACCGATTTTACCGGTTCTTATGAATGATACATTACAAAGGCCTTTGCGTGTGCTGGTCGCTAAGGTAGGACTTGACGGGCATGACCGGGGAGCAAAAGTTATAGCGACTGCACTGAGAGATGCAGGAATGGAAGTGATTTATACAGGCCTCCGCCAGACGCCGGAAATGGTTGTTAATGCTGCCTTACAGGAAGATGTTGATGCTATTGGCATAAGCATTCTTAGTGGTGCTCATATGACAGTATTCCCGCGTGTTGCCAGCCTTATGAAAGAAAAGGGCATGGACGATGTGTTGCTTACCGGCGGTGGCATTATTCCGGCCGAAGATATGCAGCAACTCAACGAAATGGGTGTAGGCAAGTTATTTGCTCCCGGAGCACCTACGTCTGAAATTGCTGAATACATCAAGAACTGGGTTAATGAACACAGAAGATAATTATTAAAACTAAATAAAAACTAAAGTGACTAAAACAGAAACAACCTACAAAACGTTGGTTACCGGATTGGAAAATGGAATTTTTACAATCACAATAAACAGGCCTGACAAGATGAACGCCCTCAATAAGGACGTAATTGAAGAACTGGGCCTGGCAATTGACGAGGTGTACAACAACGAAGCCATTAAAACTGCGGTTTTAACCGGTGCAGGAGAAAAGGCATTTGTTGCCGGTGCCGATATATCGGAGTTCGGATCACTTGACAAAGATGGCGGTGCAGCACTTGCGCGCAGGGGTGGTGATCTGGTATTTAATAAAATTGAAAATTGTCCTAAGCCAGTTATTGCAGCCGTTAACGGTTTTGCATTGGGTGGTGGGTGCGAACTGGCTATGTCCTGTCATTTCCGTATTGCCAGCGAAAATGCCAAGTTTGGCCAGCCGGAAGTTAACCTGGGTCTTATACCTGGATACGGTGGTACTCAGCGCCTTACACAACTTATTGGTAAGGGCAAGTCAATGGAATTAATGATGACTGGTGATATGATAGGCGCTGAAGAAGCAAAATCACTCGGTTTGGTAAACCATGTACTTCCTTTGGCCGACCTGATGACAAAGGCAAAAGAAATATTGCAGAAAATACAATTAAAAGCACCAATTGCTGTCTCACATGTCATAGCTTTGGTAAATGATGCAACTATTTGCCACCCCGATGGATTGGCGCATGAGATTGAGCGTTTTGGGGCCTGTTTTGAGTCGGAAGACATGAAAGAAGGTACTACTGCGTTCCTTGAAAAAAGAAAACCTGTTTTTAAAGGAAAATAATTTATACCTTCAACCTCCAAAAAATAACAATACATGCGGGCCAGGTCTCTCCGTAACCTCATTATACTTTTTATAGCTGCTGCAACAGCCACTTCTTCGCGTGCTCAAGACGCTTCGAGAATTTATATTGAGCCAACAGGTTGGTCAATAGGAGTAAACCTCGGGACGACAGACATGTGGGGAGATATAGGCACAAAGAGTATACTTGATCATTACACGAACAGCAAATATTTTGATAAAATAGTGGGTATGGGCGGCATGTTTGGCCGTTATACCATCCATCCTTGTCTCGATGCAAGGTTCTGGATCAATTTTGGAGCTGTTTATGCTACCGATGAATGGAATTATGATAAGGCGGTACTGGCTTCTTCTCAGGGTGATGACGCTTACCAGCGTTATGCCCGTGGCCAGAAAACCATCTCATACATTCTTGAAAATGCAGCTGTATTGGAGTTCTCCCCTTTCAGGATGAACCCGGAATCAAGAAGGGCCCACAGAAGGGGACAGCTATTTGTTGGAGCAGGTTTGGGTTATTTTCATTTTACACCAACCGCTACGGTTGGGTCTGGTACTAAGTATGTACAAATTTATGATCTGCATATTGAAGGTGATGGATTTGGCTCGGGCTATCCATCAGCTTACTCATTGTGGCAGTTTTGTGTACCTATGAGTATTGGCTGGCGCTGGGATGTTGGTCAGCACCTTAACCTCGGCTTTGAATTCATGTACCGTAAAACATTCACCGATTATCTGGATGGTGTGAGCGGAAAGTACATTGATCCAACAGCTTATGCAAAACATTTGTCAGCTGCCGATGCCGCTACTGCGCTTGCTATCGAAGACAAAGCCTGGTTGCAGAAATTGCAACCACCAAATGTAGCAGGTAACATGCGTGGCAATCCGGCTAATAACGATGGTTATTCATCACTCACTTTCACTGTGTTCTATAAGGTGTTCAAGGCACAGAAAGAATGGTGGAAACTGAGATAGACAAAAAGTAATTTACGGATATTAATAGTATTGAAAAATGGCAGCGGAAGTTGCCATTTTTTATGCCCTGATATGAAGCTCACCAAGATTGAAATGAAGCATCTGCAATAAAATAAAACGGCGGCAACCCTTTTGGATGCCGCCGTTCGTATGAGTTGTTTCATTAAAAATTATAAAAAATATTGTCCGGCTTCCAGCACTTTGGCAGCAATTCTTCTGCGTGCATCCTTGGTGTTGAAATTATCAGCCTTGGTAAATCGTTTTACGCCCATGAGCATCATGCGCTGTTCGTCTCCTTCAGCAAAGGCATTAATCGCTGCCTTGCCTGCATGACTGATGCGGTCAGCGGCATCGTATATAAAGGTGCGGGCTATATCGGTCGCTATCGCTGCATTTGGGTTGTTGCTGGTTGTCATTTTCATCGCCCTAAGCAAAACGCTTTCTGCCTGGAAGGTATCGATGGCCATATCTGCCAGGTACATCAATATTTCCTGTTCGCTTTCCAGTTGCATCATCAGCTTCTGTGCGGCGGCGCCAGCACACATTAATATTGCCTTCTTAAAATTCGCGATCACTTTCTGCTCGGCTGCAAACGGGGTATCATCGGTACCGAAATCGGGGATACTCATCAGCTCCTTTTGTACAGCCATAGCAGCACCCATAATGTTTATCCTGCCCTTCATGGCCCGCTTCAGGTACATATCGAGTATCAGTAAGCGGTTGATCTCATTCGTACCTTCAAATATTCGGTTGATTCGGCTGTCGCGGTAAGCTCTTGAAATATTATACTCATCGCTGAAGCCGTTGCCACCATGTATTTGCACGCCTTCATCAACCACATAGTCCAGGCACTCAGATCCGAGTACCTTCAGCATAGCGCATTCGATGGCATATTCCTCAGCAGCACCCAGCAATGCATTGTCATGCTTGCCATCTGCAGCAAGTTCCTGTTCCTTGTTTTCTATCCATTGGGCAGTCCTGTAAAGTGCGGTATCAGACGCAAAGAGCCTGATCACCATTTCGGCCAGTTTGTGTTGGATGGCACCAAATTTGGCAATCGGCGTCTTAAACTGCTCCCGCGTTTTAGCGTAGGCAACCGAGGTTTTCAATGCCATTTTAGCACCACCCGAAGCCGCAGCACACAGCTTCAATCGGCCAATATTCAAAATATTGAAGGCAATAATGTGCCCCTTGCCAATTTCACCCAAAAGGTTTTCCTTGGGTATGGAACAGTTCTCGAAAAAGAGCTGCCTGGTGCTGCTGCCCTTTATACCCATCTTATGTTCCTCTTCGCCGTAGGAAAGGCCCGGTGTGCCCCGGTCTACTATAAATGCACTAAACTGTACCCCATCTATCTTGGCAAACACAGTAAACACATCGGCAAAGCCAGCATTTGTGATCCATATCTTCTGGCCGTTGAGTACGTAGTTCTTACCATCGGCACTCAATACTGCTGTTGTTTTTGCACCAAGGGCGTCGGACCCAGAGCCCGGTTCGGTTAGTGCATAGGCTCCCTTCATTTCTCCCGTAGCGAGCTTAGGTATGTACTTGTTCTTTTGTTCCGCCGTACCGAAGTAGAGAATGGGCAATGAACCGATACCATTATGCGCAGCCATGGCCACAGCAAAGGAATGACCACCACCCAGACACTCGTTAACTAGGGTAGCAGTTACAAAGTCCTTACCCAGGCCACCATATTGTTCGGGGAAGGCCGCACCGAGCAAGCCTAATTCGCCAGCCTTGTCCAGCAATTCTGGCATAAGGCCTGCTTTTTGCTGATCAATTTCTATCAGGTGAGGTAACACTTC
>CANCOG010000442.1 GCA_947379685.1 Flavipsychrobacter stenotrophus
GTGGGTAGACAGTATAACGATCACCTGCTCCCCTATTTCTGATAGCAGGTTATAAAACCTGTTTCGTTCACCCGGGTCTAAACCCGCCGTAGGTTCGTCAACTATGATCAGTTTAGGATTGCCGATAAGGCACTGCGCAATACCAAACCGCTGCCGCATTCCACCCGAAAAACTGCTCACCGCCTTCTTTCGCTGGTCGTACAGATTGACCTTCTGCAGCAATGCATCAACAATATCCTTCCTGTTTTTAGCATCATTCACATCCTTCAGCACCGCAAGGTGGCTCAGCAGATCATATGCCGATATCTTAGGATACACACCAAACTCCTGCGGCAGGTACCCCAACACCTTACGCAACTCCTGTTTCTGCTGGAGCACATCAATGTCGCCCAACGTAATAGTGCCACTATCCGGTTCCTGTAAAGTAGCTATGGTACGCATGAGTGTACTCTTACCCGCGCCATTGGGCCCCAACAACCCAAACATCCCCTTCGGAATTGTGAGCGAAACATTATTCAGCGCCTTAACGCCATTACCATAAGTCTTAGTCAGATTATTGATTTGCAGGATCATGATGTGTGGTTTAAGTAAAATGGAATAAGGCCGTAACAGCCCATATTTTCCATGAATTTAATATTAGTCGGCCAACCATCATAAATAGTTACAGCACAACACGAATATTTATTTCCAAAACATGAAAACAGTCTAAAAAATTGAGCCCAATTTTTATAAAATAACATCACGGAAAATACATAACACATTGTTTAACAGCAAACAATGCGCTAAGATCCAGCTCCCCTCTTTGAAAAAGAGGGGACAGATTTATTCGGAACGAATAAATCAGGGGTGATAAACCACAGCACACATCGTTTTGTGACATTAAAAAAACACACCAACCAACCCCTCTGCGCCCCACTCGTCCGCGTTTGTAACGCGGATGCCACGGCAGGGCGTTTGTAACGCCCGTCACACCCCTACCCCAACCAAACCTCCGCGCCCTCTGCCTCCTCAAAAAACTCCAAAAAAACTCAGCGAAACTCAGCGCTTTAACTCAGCGTGACTCTGCGGTTAACCCTTTGTTGCATCCACCGCCAACAAATCTCCGCGCCCTTTGCGTGAAAAAACACACCACACCATCAGCTAATTAAATTTTCACCCATAAAATAATTAACCATAAACAATTAACTCACTAACAATTACCTAACCCCCGTTATCCACAAAAAAAATTTACATGGTGTGCCGGAAAGCGTCACATCATGTATTTTTCCCGAAAAAATTTTACGAACCCGCCACACCTTTGTGTAAGAAAAAACAAACGCAATGGAACAGAACAACACCACCTCCGAAAACACACTCGAAACAACCCTCATCATGGCATTCGCCCAGCTCAGTAACCAGCTCCTCGAATTCCAGAGATCCATCACCCAGCGCGAAGCCGACAACCGTTTTCCATCCTTCAAGGAAGTCGGCATGTTATGCCGGCTCATCAACTGCCTTGCCAAACTCAAAAAACTCGCCGACCCCTTCAACGGACAAAAAGCCATCACCGCCTTTGCCACCTTCATAGCCAAACAAGACAAAGAACTCAGCAAAACCATAAAAGCAAGATACAAAGAATTCCAGGCAGGTAACCAACAAGAAACCCACGAAAAAGCCATGATTCAACCCGAAGACACCACCACAACAACCGAAACTCAACCAGAAATACCTCCCCCACCCATAACCAAGGAAGATTTCGACAAACACAAAGGTCTACTATTCAACCTCCACCACAACCAGCACCACACCACCGAAGTAAACGGCCAGCCCCGCAACACCAACTGGCTCCAATACAACCTCTTCCAGTGGCACCTCCCCCGCGCCCAGCGCCGCTTCCACCACAACGAAGCCGACTACCACACCACCATCAACCACACCGAAGTCTGCCGGAAAATAAAACAACACCTTTCCCAAAACGGAATCAGAAAATAGATAGAGGATAGAAATCCTAAACACCTGATAGTAGATTCTCTTACCTTGCAACCGAAACACATGTATGTGCATCGACAAATAAAACGAATATTGAATAACTCAGTATTAGTTTCAATTGGTAGCCAAAGTTTCATGAAGTTGTTGAAGGAATAAAATGAGCAGTGTGCAAGGTTAGCCCAGCGCCCCTCGGTTATTTTACCCCCACCTTGAATATGAAGCCCAAAAATTATAATTTTGGCAAAAAAACATGTTATTCAACTCGCTTGAATTTGTAATATTCCTACTTGTTGTTTACGTTCTTTACTGGTTTGTATTTAATAAAAAGCTCAATCCACAGAATATATTACTGCTGGCTGCCAGCTACTTTTTTTATGCATGCTGGAATTGGCACTTCCTTTTTCTACTAGCTTTCTCTACTTTTCTCGACTACTCCTTCGGCCTTATCATTTCGAAATCGAAGAACCATAAAAAACTCTTCCTTCGCCTGGGCATTTTCAACAACCTTGCCGTGCTCGGCTTTTTTAAATACTACAACTTTTTTGCAGATGCTGCCCAAACTGCTTTATCGCATGCCGGTTTTCACGTTGAACCCTGGGTACTGAATATAATCCTCCCCGTAGGCATTTCTTTCTATACATTCCATGGCATGTCCTATTTTTTTGATATCTACTATGGCAAAATAGAACCGACCAGGAAATTTGTTGAATACGCTGTTTTTGTCTGCTTTTTCCCCCTGCTCGTTGCCGGGCCAATAGAACGAGGATCTCATCTTTTACCACAAATAAAACTAAAACGAAAATTCTCCTATCAGCAATCACTGGAAGGTCTTCGACTCATCCTTTGGGGCTACTTCCTTAAAGTAGTCATTGCCGATACCCTATCCGCTATAGTAAATGAGATATTTTCCAACTACAAAACCTACCCCGGCTCCACTTTAGTACTTGGCGCTATATATTTCTCCATTCAAATATATGGCGACTTCTGCGGCTATACCAACATTGCCATTGGGGTCGCAAAATTGTTTGGGTTCGAACTGTTGTCTAATTTCAAGTATCCATATTTCTCAAGGAATACAGCAGAATTCTGGAGAAGGTGGCACATTTCACTGTCATCGTGGTTCCGCGATTACTTGTACATACCATTAGGTGGCGCCCGTGTAAGTAAGTTAAAAGCCATCCGCAATACCTTCATCATCTTTATTGTGAGCGGTTTTTGGCATGGCGCCAACTGGACATTTATTGTTTGGGGAGGCATACATGCATTAATGTTCGTACCGCTTTTACTATCTCAAAAAAACCGGCAGTTTTCCAGCGACGTAGTTGCACATGACCGGAAATTACCGAATCTAAAGGAGCTCGGGCAAATGCTTGCAACATTCTCGTTGGTAACCTTTGCCTGGATCTTCTTCCGGGCACCTTCCCTGGCCTTCGCTTTCGACTATATCGCACACATGTGCCACGGGCTGACCCACGCCACAAGTAACAAAATTGGCTTGATCTATGTAGCCATTCCACTATTAATTGATTGGCAGCAACGCAGATCTGAAAGAACGGTTCTTGCTTTCAAAAACAATTATGTGCGCAGGGGCTTATATATATTGCTGGGTATTTGCGTTTTACTTTATTCCGTAGATAACCCATCGTCATTTATTTATTTTCAATTTTAGCGCATGAAAAGGCTTTTGTTGCGTATTGGCATATATACATTCGCATTACTCTTTCTATATTCAATCGTTATTTGTTTCATGGCCAAAACCATGAACAAACCCGGTATCTACCTGCTGCCGTCTGATAAGGCAGTATTGGTTATCGGAGAATCACACACAGCCTACGGGGTAAACGATACGCTTTTAGACTTGGCCGCCAACCTCTCACAGCCAGGCGACGCATATTTATATACTTATGCAAAATTACGAAAGGTGCTCCCCCTAAACCCTAATATCCGCACAGTGGTGCTCTCTGTCTCCGAGCAGGATATTACCCAAAGATTAATTAGCCTTTGGATGCGTAACGACAATTTTATGAGCGAAAAAATAAGGAATTTCGCCCACCTTATTTCACCAGCAGAGCTTACCCACCTGTTCCTGCAAAATCCACAGGAAGTAATTAAAGACATCACAAGCTTCCCAAAATCAAAATCTACGATTTGCTACAAGATCATTCGTGGTCAGAAAACAACGATGGACGACCTTAAGCTGGGAAGCTACGAAGTAGTGAAAGAAAACATAGTGCAAGTAAAAAACAAAGAGATAAAAGAAGACAATAACCCCAAGGCTCTGGCAACAAAAAAAGACATTGAGCGCATGTATCAGGAAGACGCCATGACCACTTCCCCCTGGCAAATTGAGTACTTGCATAAAATAGTAGATCTCTGCCACTCAAAAAATGTAAAAATAATATTCTTACGTACACCGGAACATAAGGACTGGGTAAGCCAAAACGAGGAAATTTTCATGAACCTGCTTCATACCCAATTTAAAGAAGTACCCTTCATCGACTATCGAAACATGCCCTTCCCCGACACTTGCTATACGGACCTCGTACACCTTAACGACAAGGGAGCCCGTATTTTCTCCGACAGTTTGAATAGATATTTTAAAACCCGGCAATAGTTTTCGACAGACCTTTGTACAAAGAACAAACACCCAAAAGCCTCAAAAATGAACGAAACCCAACCTAACAATCCGTTACACGGAAAAACACTGGAAGCTATACT
>CANCOG010000443.1 GCA_947379685.1 Flavipsychrobacter stenotrophus
GAAGTTGACGGTTATTACAAATCTTGGATTACAGAATAAAAGCAATATTGTATGGATACTCCAAATCTGAAGAGTGTAACAAATTACAATTACGGGATTGAAAAGATCTTCGAAAAAGCGCAGGATTTCCTCCCTATTAATGGTACCGACTATGTAGAGTTATATGTGGGCAATGCCAAGCAGGCAGCGCACTACTATAAAACAGCATTTGGCTTCCAGTCGTTGGCCTATGCCGGACTAGAGACTGGCGTAAAGGACCATGTATCCTATGTGTTGGTACAAGATAAAATAAGGTTGGTACTTACCACGCCACTTACACAGGACTCTGCTATTGCCGAGCACATTAAGAAGCATGGCGACGGTGTGAAAGTTATTGCGCTGTGGGTCGATGATGCCCGCCAGGCATTTGCTGAAACTACCTCCCGTGGTGCAGAAGTATATTTCGAGCCCACCGTTGAAAAAGATGCCGATGGCGAAGTGGTCAGGGCGGGTATCCGCACCTATGGCGATACGGTGCACATCTTCGTAGAACGTAAGAACTATAACGGTGCATTCCTGCCAGGGTACGAGCCATGGACATCAGAATATAATCCGGGATGGACAGGCTTGAAATACATCGATCACATGGTGGGTAACGTGGAGCTCGGTGCCATGAATAAGTGGTCGGCATTCTATGCAAATGTCATGGGTTTTGCAAACCTCATCACCTTCGATGATAAAGATATCTCCACGCAGTATACTGCGCTCATGAGTAAGGTAATGACGAACGGCAATGGTCGTATCAAGTTCCCTATCAATGAGCCAGCCTTGGGACTTAAGAAGTCGCAGGTAGAAGAATACCTCGATTTCTACGGAGGAGCAGGTTGCCAGCATATCGCTGTTGCAACCGATGATATCGTTTTTACCATTTCCGAGATGAGGAAAAGGGGTGTGGAGTTTCTCTATGTGCCGGGCAAATACTACGATACTGTTGAAGAGCGCGTAGGAGAGATTGCCGAAGATATGGCAGTATTGAAAAGTCTTGGCATCATGGTTGATCGTGATGAGGAAGGTTACCTGTTACAGATCTTCACAAAGCCGGTAGAAGACAGACCTACCCTGTTTTTTGAGATCATTCAGCGCAAGGGCGCACGCTCATTCGGAAAGGGAAATTTCCAGGCCTTGTTCGAAAGTATTGAGGCGGAACAGGCTCGCAGGGGAACGCTGTAGTAGAATAAAAGGACAATGACTTAATTTATAATAGCGATAGCTGCCGGGAGATGTTCGGTTTGCGATTTGCAACAAAACAAAAAATTGTAGTTATGGAACTGATGGAAAAGGCTGGTAAGATTCACGAAGAACTTCTGAAAAGCTTTGAAGCAAAAATAGAAAGGGGTGATGCCATAGAGCCGCGCGACAAAATGCCTGATGCCTATAGAAAGCACCTGATTCGCCAGATGTCGCAGCATGCGCATTCTGAAGTGATTGGTATGCAGCCCGAGGGTAACTGGATCACCCGTGCTCCGAGTCTGCGTGCAAAGCAAATTCTGCTGGCTAAAATTCAGGACGAAGGCGGACATGGTCTTTACCTGTACAGTGCGGCCGAAACACTCGGTATCTCACGTGCAGAAATGATTGAGCAGCTCCATTCAGGGAAAGCAAAGTATTCCAACATTTTCAATTACCCATCATTAACGTGGGCCGATATAGGTGCAATTGGTTGGTTGGTCGATGGTGCAGCTATTGTAAACCAGGTTTCACTCCAGCGTACATCTTACGGACCTTATAGCAGGGCAATGGTACGTATCTGTAAGGAAGAGAGTTTTCACCAGCGTCAGGGCTATGAAATAATGGCCAAGATGATGAAGGGAACGAAAGATCAGCAGGAAATGGCACAAGATGCTATGAACCGTTGGTGGTGGCCTTCACTCATGATGTTTGGGCCGCATGATAGCGAATCTCCGCACACCGGCGATGCAGTTAAATGGAAGATCAAGCGTCATTCCAACGATGAACTCAGGCAGAAATTTATAGATAAAACAGTGCAGCAGGCAGAAGTGATCGGTTTAACTATTCCTGATAAAGATCTGAAGTGGAACGAATCCAGGGGCTGTTACGACCACGGTCCAATAAACTGGGACGAATTCTATCGTGTCATCGGAGGTCATGGACAATGTAACAAACAACGCATGGCACATCACATTAAAGTGCATAACGAAGGGGCATGGGTTAGGGAAGCAGCAGAGGCTTACAGGTTGAAGAAAGAAAAACAATTACTTCATTCATAAAAATATCGGTTATGGCAACAGATTCTCAGTTAGCAATGTGGGAAGTATTCATGCAATCCAAACCAGGGGCTAACTATATACATGCAGGTTGCGTACACGCATCTGATAAGAAAATGGCGTTGCAGAATGCCAGGGACACCTATACCCGCAGGGGAGAAGGAACAAGTATATGGGTTGTGCCTTCCGATGCAATCGTTGCATCGAACCCCGAAGATGACGATATGTTCTTTGATCCCGCTAATGACAAAGTTTATCGGCTTCCCACTTTTTATGTAATGCCTGAAGGAGCAAAGGCAATTTAAAATTTTAGATCATGACACAACAGCAAGCATTATATAAATATTGTCTCAGGTTGGGAGATGATGCATTGATACAGTCATACAGGTTGTCAGAGTGGTGCAGTAATGCGCCCATCCTTGAAGAAGACCTGGCATTGACCAACTTCGCTCTGGATATGACTGGCCGTGCGCAGGCATTGCTGGGCTATGCCGGGCAAATCGATGGTCAGGGTAAGACAGACGATGATCTGGCCTACAAAAGGGGAGAGCGCCAGTTTTACAATCACCTGATAATGGAATTACCCAACGGTAATTTTGCAACCACCATTGCGAGGTTGTTATTCACTTCCACATTTGAGTTCTATTTTTATTCAGATCTCATGAATAGCGCCGATGCAACCCTGGCAGCTATTGCAGCCAAAACTGTGAAGGAGGTGAAATACCACATGGCGCACGCAACTGATTGGACTTGCAGGCTTGGAGATGGTACCCAGGAAAGTCATCGCCACATGCAGAGTGGGATAGATCATCATTGGATGTACACGGGTGAGTTATTTGAAACAGATGAAGTAGACGCCATACTTCAGGATAGAAATATTGCGGTTGACATGGCATCAATACAGCAAAGGTGGCACCAGTCAATTACGCAGGTGCTGAAAGAAGCGACTTTAAAGATACCGGCAGGTGAACACATGCAATCAGGTAGTCAGCAGGGAATACACACAGAATATCTTGGTCATATACTTACGGAAATGCAGTACCTCCAGCGTGCATATCCGGAAGCAATATGGTAGAGACGAGAGAGAATTATGAGCATATTTTGACGCAAATTATCCGAAATCAAATGGTACGGTCGGCGCACACAAAAGAAGAAGTTTTTAGCATTCTGTCGGTTATTCCCGACCCGGAAATACCTGTGGTGAATATCCAGGAGATGGGCATGCTTAGGGACGTGCAGATAAATGATGAACACGGCTTTATCATAATTCTGACACCCACATATACTGGTTGTCCTGCCATGCACATCATTGAGCAGGATATCAGAATGACATTACACACAAAAGGGGTATACCCGGCGGAGGTGAAATTGGTATATGACCCGGCCTGGACCACCGATTGGATGAGTGATGTTGCTAAAGCAAAACTAAAGGCATACGGCATTGCACCACCTCTGCATTCTTCTTGTAGTCAGGATGTGTTTGCGCACAATATTATTGAGTGTCCGCAATGCCATTCACACGACACTGTTATGATAAGCCGTTTCGGTTCCACTGCGTGTAAATCACTGTTTCAGTGCAACGATTGTAAGGAACCATTTGAATATTTTAAGTGCCATTAAACAACAAGTTTATGTACGTTCAACAGTTGTATACAAATTGTCTGGCTCATGCAGCCTACTATATAGAATCCGGAAACGAGGCTGCCGTAATTGATCCATTGCGCGATCCCGGGCCATACCTGAAACTCGCAGCAGAACGCGGAGCGCATATCAAGTACGTTATGGAAACCCACTTCCATGCAGATTTCGTTTCCGGTCATATAGATCTGGCAAATGGCACGGGAGCAAGTATTGTTTTTGGTCCAAACGCAACACCGGCATATAAAGCCTATATCGGCGAAGATGGCGAACGGCTGAAGCTGGGAAAGCTGGAAATTGAGATTGTACATACGCCTGGTCATACCATCGAAAGCACATGCTTCCTGTTGTATGATGAGCAGGGCAACAAACATTCCATTTTTACAGGTGACACACTGTTTGCGGGTGATGTTGGCCGGCCCGATTTGCTTAGTGGTAATTTGAAGAAGGAAGAATTAGCGTCCATGCTGTACGATTCTCTGGAACAAAAGATAAAGACCCTGCCCGACTCGGTTATAGTGTACCCCGGTCACGGTGCAGGTTCTGCATGCGGCAAAAATATCAGCGCGAAATCCTACACCTCAATAGGAGAGGAAAGGGCATCTAATTATGCACTGAACGCCAGCGACAGGGAATCATTTATTCAGGCTGTGACATCGGAGTTACCTGTTATTCCAGGCTACTTCTTTAAGGATGCGACTATCAACAAGACAGGCGCAAGTGCCTACGATGAGGTGATGAAGAAGAACGCTCATCCGCTCTCGGTT
>CANCOG010000444.1 GCA_947379685.1 Flavipsychrobacter stenotrophus
TCATTTAGCGCTTCAACGTCAGTCCCGGTGTCTTTATCCATATTAACGAATTTCCCCACCATCCAATAATAATCCTTTCCCCTAGGGTCTATTCTATGGTCGAAATTCTCTTCCCATTTGGCGTATGCCTGCCGGCATATTTTCATTCCCTTATACTTTTCCTTTTTAATTACCGGGACATTCACATTAAGCAAAGTGTGTTCGGGCATTGGCTGAGCAAGCATACGTTTTGTAAGCTCATGCACAACTGTTTTTGCCAGCGTAAAGTCTGCATCGAACGAATAATCGAGCAGAGAGAACCCTATAGATGGAATGCCTTCAATAGCTGCTTCCATGGCCGCACTCATGGTGCCTGAATAGATGACATTAATGGAGTTGTTTGCACCATGATTGATGCCACTCAGGCAGATGTCGGCCCGCTTGTGCAATATCTTGTCTTTTGCCAGCTTAACGCAGTCTGCCGGGGTGCCGCTACACTGCCATGACTCAACACCTTCAAAGACCTGAACTTTGTCTAATCTTAAAGGACTGCCTATTGTTATAGCATGCCCCATCCCCGACTGCGGGCTATCTGGCGCTACTACCACCACCTGCCCCAGGTCTTTAACAGCTTCGACCAGGGCCCTGATGCCCGGTGCGTTTATCCCGTCGTCATTTGTTATAAGTATAATTGGTTTGTTACTGGTCATTGCGCGAAGTTACAGTTTATGGAGAGTAAGGGAAAAGCCCAGCACGATAAATTAACGAGCCATCCACTTACAATTATCTGCCCGGCAGGCCAGTTTGTCACTTACATAGACTCAAATTGCCCAGGGATTTAAAACTCTTAATTTATGAATTTGATCGAAATCCTTGACATACCTTGTTAGCAATGTCATGGTGTTTATTAGGAAAATGGAAACCTGCTAAACTCAACAAAAACCCACACAGTTAAATCCGTTTTAAAAATACTTGCGCCTCAATCTAAAATTTCACTATTTTGCGATTCTTTCTAAAAAATTGGAACTATGTCTGTGAATCTCTGCATTGATTGGGGTAATACCAATATCAAAGCCGCCATTTTTGATAATGATACATTAAAGAAGCAATTTACCCTTGAAGAAGGTAATGTGCTGGAACAGGTATCCTCAATGATGGACTCCTGGAAACCGGAGAAAGCAATATTATGTTCCGTTGTAGATACCAGTGATGAACTTGCCTACTTGTTGAAGGAACATATCCCCGGATATTTGAAAATGGACGGCAATACGAACGTACCTATCAACAACGCCTATGCTACGCCGGAAACCCTGGGACCTGACAGGCTGGCAATGGTTACAGCGGCGCATGTTCTACAGCCTTCCAAAAATAACTTCGTGATTTGTGCAGGTAGCTGCATTACCTATAATCTCATTTTGAAGTCAAGAACTTTCAGGGGCGGTTCTATTGCTCCCGGGCTGCATATGAGACTAAGGGCTATGCACGAGTTTACCGACAAATTGCCCGAAGTGGACCTGGAAGGCGATCTGTTGCTGCTTGGATATGACACGGAGACGTGCATCAGGAGCGGAGCGGTTTATGGCATTGTTGCTGAAATTGATGGCATGATAAGAGAGTACGAATCGAATTATCCTGATTTTAACGCCATATTAACGGGGGGTGATGCTCCTTTCTTTGCCGACAAGATTAAAAGTAAGATATTTGCCGACCCTGATTTATTGCTGAAAGGGCTAAATATAATATTAAACCATAATGTCCAATTTCCCCGTTAAGTGTTTTATCGTTGCTTTAATCATTGTTTCGGGTAATACGTTATTCGCACAAACCAGCAGTTCCAGTAATCCGAATTCTGAACGGGAAAATAACCCTTATTCAAAATACGGTATCGGGGAATTTTGGAATGGCAATAACACTGCCTTAAAAGGAATGGGGAATATTACATCTGCTTATCAGGATCCATTTACCATTAATTCTGATAACCCTGCCTCCTATTCAGGGTTAGTATTAACCACATTTGAGGGAGGGCTGATTGCCAGTCACCGTACAGTGAATGCAGCTTCAGGAGAAAGTTATTCTACTGGTACAGCCTCGCTTGGTTACATTAATATTGGCGTTCCAGTGGGCAAACACGCAGGTTTGTCACTTGGATTAAGGCCATTCACGAAAACATATTATGCGTTGGTGGACACCATTTCAACGCCCATAGGACGCACAGTGCGGTCATACGCGGGTGATGGTGGACTTTCTTATGCCTACCTTGGTGGAGCATATAAATATAAAGGACTAAGTCTTGGTTTTAACTTGGGCTACATGTTTGGCAATTATAGGAAGTTTACAACGGTTGCCGTTATTTATGATACGATTCAGAAAGCCTATGATGCCAATTTTGAGCGTTATATTAATATAGGTGGTTTATACTGGAAGGGCGGTGTACAATATGAACACAAGTTCCTGGACACAGATTATGTCTTTCGCGTAGGTGGTACTTTAACACTCGGGCAAAACCTAAATGAGCGGGTGAATGAGTATCAGATTGCCATTCATAATTTTGGTGATACAATTGCCAACGATACTGTATATAATTCAGGTGAGGTAAAAGGCAAGCTAAAAATGCCTGTTTCCTACAGTATCGGTATAATGCTGGCTCGTGGAGATAAATGGGCCTTTGGTATCGATTACACAGCTACGAATTGGAGTAAATTCAACAGCTCAGCCGATACCTCAATGAACTATGGAATTGCCAGCCAATCATATAAAATAGCCATGGGGGGTGAGTTCACACCAAATTCTGCAGACCTTACCAGCTATTTTTCAAGAGTCACTTATCGCTTTGGTTTGTATTATGGTACTGAGTATGTAAAGCTACAGAACACGACTTTACCAGATTTCGGCGTTACTCTTGGTGGTAGCTTCCCTTACAAGCGCAATACGAGGTCGCACTCGAGAATAAGCACCTCGTTGAACATAGGCAGGACTGGCACTCTGACTAACGGTTTACTCCAACAAACGTATGTGCGTTTCGGCTTCGGACTTACCTTTAATGAAAAGTGGTTTATACCGCGCAAATATGAGTAGGCTAAAGACTTTTTTTGATATACAATACTTAACCCGGATATTCATTCCGGGTATTTTGTTTTTTGCCGTATCATCTTGTAAAAATGATCCTGACCAAATAAGATTATTAACCGGGAAGGGTAATTTTCATCAGGACAGAGCCGAAGATATTACTGGAATTTATAGTAAAAATGGCAAAGTAAAAGCACGACTATTCGCACACGAATACATTAAGAATGAGTCGGCGAAACCACCCTACACCGATCTCAATAAATCGCTGAGGATTGAATTCTTTAACGACAGTGGCTCGTTAGAACATACCTTAACTGCCGATTCCTGCCGGGTTTATGAGATTGAAGGCAATGCGGTAGTATGGGGAAATGTGCAGATCATTAGTGTTAAAGGCGAACAGCTAAATACTGAAGAGCTGGTATGGAATCGCAGCATCAATAAATTTTTTACTGAGAAACCGGTAAAGATCACTACCGGCACGGAAGTGCTTTACGGTCAGGGACTAGAGGCCAACCAGGATTTTACCTGGTACAAGATCCTTAATCCTAATGGATCGGTTCAGGTTAAGAAGGGCGAAGTGCCTCAATAAACTGAATCTCCCCCTACCCCACTGTGGTTGTATTTGTTCCTGTATTCTATAGGAGTCATACCTGTTGCCCATTTGAATACCTCCCGAAACGTTTGCACATCAGAATAGCCAACGGCCACCATAATGTCATTGACTGATCTCTTACCCGTTTCCAGCATTTTTTTGGCCGCTTCAACTTTTACACGTTGTATGTATTCGGTAACGGTATTGCGGGTTGCTTTCCTGAACCTGCGTTCCAGTGTCCGCCGGGTGATATGAAACTGTTCTGCGATCTGGTCTACACCCAGGCGCCGTGCAAAACTTTCTTCAATATAATTTTGCACCCGGATGATAACCTCGTCATCGTGGTCCTTCATCCCCTGAAAAATAATAAAGGCGGATTGATTACTCTTGTCAAGGTCAACAACAAAAAACTTTGCAGTTCTAATGGCCATTTCCCGGGTTGTATATTTTTCTACCAGGTACAACAGTAAATTCCAATAAGCATTGCTACCACCGCTCGAATAAAGCCCATCCTGATCGGTAATAACATGTTCGTCAACCACTTCTACAGATGGATAATAGTAGCGAAACTCGTTGGCATAGGCCCAGTGAGTCGTGCATTTTTTCCCGCTAAGCACACCCGAAAATCCGAGTAAAAAGGCACCAGTACACAAGCTTGCCACTTCTACGCCCCGTTTGTATTGCATGGCTATCCATGGGGCGTAGTCCTTGTTCAGATAGGCTGTAGCCGTAGCATTGCCCATGAGAGCGGGAATGATAAGTAGATCTGCGTTTTCAACTTCATCTATATGCACATCTGGCGTAATGGTATATGGGCCGTTGCTGAACGAGACTTTGTCGGTCAAGCCGACTAGCCGAATCCTGAATAATGGTGGCAAACCATTTTCACCCAAAAACTCATTCACCTTTGAAAACACATGGGCCGAATCTGAAACCGACCCTATCACCGCATTCTTTAAAGCAAGAATAAAGATATTGACCATTCGCAAATGTAAATAAGTTAGGTGTCGCAAACACCTTCTAAAGAAT
>CANCOG010000445.1 GCA_947379685.1 Flavipsychrobacter stenotrophus
GCCACTACCATGCTCAGTTCATCAGTTACAGGTGGGGTTTGGAGCAGTGTAAATGCAACTATAGCGACGATTGGAACAACAGGCAGTGTTACAGCACTTGCTGCAGGCGTGGATACCATAAAATACGCCTTTACCAATAGCTGCGGAACCGACGTGTCCCACACAGTTTTAACCGTAAATCCATTACCTGTTGCAGGTACTATTTCCGGCACAACCACCGTTTGTGCTGCGGCTTCAATAGCTTTGACCTCGTCAATAACAGGCGGTATTTGGAGCAGCAGTACACCTGCAATAGCCACAGTAAGTGCAGCCGGACTAGTAACTGGCATTTCAGCAGGTTTCGATACTGTGAAATACAGCTATACCAACAGCTGCGGTACCGACGTTGTAAGCACAGTGATCTCAGTGAATCCATTACCTGTTGCAGGTGCGATAGCAGGTGCTGTTTCGGTGTGTATGGGTGCAACTACCAATTTGACGAACAGCGTTACTTTGGGTAACTGGAGTTCTGGAAATTCGTCCATTGCGACAGTAGATGGGACAGGTTCCGTAAAAGGCATCGCACCGGGCAATTGTGTTATTTCTTACACGGTCGTGAACGGCTGTGGGACTGACTTTACAACAGCGCCAATGCAGGTGTTCGCATTGCCCGTAATTACCATTTCGGACGCACACCCTTGCGGCGAACAGGATGTGCTTACAGCCTCCGGCATTGCCTCAAACGTATATTCATGGGGCGGCCCCGGACTGTCAGCTACTACGGGTGAAGTAGTTTATGCAACAATTACCGGGAGATCGGACTATACCGCAGCAGGTGTAGACAATCACGGTTGCCTTGGACATGGCAATCTTTCAATAGAGCCTAACCGCATAATGGGCCAGGTAACTTATACTGGATCAATCCCTGACAATCTTGCTACGGCGGTTTGGCTACTGCAGGTAAACCCGGCAGACAGCGCATTGATATGGGTCGATTCAATGACCACCTGTATGTATGGCACCGTACCATTCTTCGAATTCGACGGAAAGGCAAGTGGTAACTACCTGATTAAAGCGGCACCGTTAAGCGGCAATAACCCTGGCGGCAACGGATACATTCCGGCATATGCAGCGGCAACGCCATATTGGGATAATGCCCGTCTTGCGAATCACGGCAACGGACTTGATCATCTGCCGGTTTCGCTGAACATGGGCACAGTAAATGCAGGACCCGGTTTTATAAGCGGATATATTACGAAACGAGGCAGCTCCGCGAATGCGGATGTACCTGCATCGGATGTAACGGTTTACTTGCGCAATGCAGCTGGCAATGTGCTTACCTATGTGTACACCAATCAAAAAGGCTACTATGTGTTCGATAAACTGGCGTATGATACCTATGATGTTTACCCGACCGGCTTCCAGTACTATACTACTCCTTCTGCCTCCATTACGCTGAGGGATGGGTCTGAAGCCATTAACAATATCAATTTCAGGATACAACAAAGCGATCGTCAGATCAGCCCGCTGGTTACAAACAACTATAATCCGCGTCATGCTGGCGTAAGTAACGTATACATTTTCCCCAACCCTTCAAATGGTGAATTGAATATTGAATGGGTGGACAAATTTACCGAGGACATTAACCTGAGTATTACTGATGCGGCGGGTAGGATGGTATTGAAGAACACCTGGCCTGTCGCCAGCACAACAGGAAAGATCAGTACAGATATCTCTTCGCTTGCCCCTGGTGTTTACCTGGTACATTTCCGGTCGGGCAGTGTAAGTTATGTTGGTAAGGTTGTAAAGGAATAGCTGATCGGGTGGTCAGTCAAGAAGGTGCCACAATTATTTTTGAAATGTTTTTAATATTTATCGAATTTTGCACGAAGTCTAAATATCGTTATTTCTATGAAAAAGTCCTTTTTGTACCCTGCCTTTAGAATTGTATTGCTGTTTGTTGTTGCTGTTCTGGCAAGGCAAGTGGCCACGGCGCAGGTAATATCAACCATTGCCGGGAACGGCACATCTGGCTATGGCGGTGATGGTGGTCCGGCAACTGCAGCACAGTTTCATTTAGCAATGAAAGTGGAAGTGGCACCGAGTGGCAATATGTATATTGCCGATGTGTTGAACCAGCGGATACGTATGATTTCAACATCGGGAGTGATCACCACAGTTGCTGGTACCGGGTCAGCCGGTTACGGTGGCGATGGTGGCCCGGCGACTGCAGCACAGTTCGATTGGCCAAGCGATATAGCAATCGATCATATTGGCAACGTATTTGTTGCTGACAGGAACAATAACAGGATCAGAAAGATCGATACGTCTGGAACAATTACTACTGTAGCTGGCGACGGCAGCTACGGATGGTTTGGGGACGGAGGTCCGGCTACTTCTGCTACAATAGCAGGCCCGCAAGGCGTCGCTGTTGATATACACGGGAACATTTTTATTGCAGATGCTGATAACTATGCGATCAGGGTTGTGGATACCGCAGGTGTAATTTATCCTTTTGCAGGAACCGGGTATCCGGGTTATGGGGGTGACGGCGGTTCGGCTGCTACTGCTTCATTTTTGAGCCCAAGGAGCATAGCGGTAGACAATAGCGGCAACGTATATGTTGGTGATGAAGACGATAACAGAGTTCGGGTGATAAATACATCCGGCATCATCAATACGTTCGCTGGTACGGGTACTGGTGCCTATAGTGGTGATGGCGGCGCAGCGGTTTCGGCAGACCTCTACTACCCTATGGGCTTAGCAATAGACGCTTCAGGGAATGTCCTGATCGCAGATATGGGGAATTCAGCGATCCGCAAGGTTTCTCCATCCGGAACAATCACGACCATTGCCGGCACTGGTTCAGCGGCTTTTAGCGGTGATGGCGGCCCAGCTACCGCAGCGGCACTCAATACTCCGTTTGGAATTGCTGTAGATGGTTCAGGCAACATATTCATTCCCGATACTTATAATAACAGGATAAGAAAGATCACGGGATGCACAACGTCTGCGGGTACGATTTCAGGTGCAACTTCAGTTTGCGTAGGTAGTACAGATACATTGAGTACTACGGTTTCGGGCGGTACCTGGAGCAGCAGTGCGTCTTCAGTTGCTTCTATCAGTAGTGCAGGAATTGTTACGGGTGTGTCGGCTGGTACTGCAACAATAACTTATTCAGTTACAACCAGCTGCGGGACTGCTATTGCAACTACTACAATTACAGTTTCCTCAGGTCCTTCTGCAGCACTCAGCGGCACAACAACTGTATGTGTTGGGTCAACCACAACTATTTCATATGGTGGGTCATCAGGTGTTGGTAGCTGGGTTATCACCCCTACATCTGTAGCCTCGATTTCCTCCACAGGTTCAACTTCTGCAGTAGTCTCGGGTGTTTCTTCAGGCACTGCAACTATTACGCTTACCATATCCAGTTCTTGCGGTACTGCATCTTCGGTTGACACTATTACTGTTCTTCCATTGCCAACAGTAGCGGCAATTACCGGTGGTGCTGCAATATGCCCAACTACCACAACTACTTTAAGCGATGCTACTGCCGGTGGCACGTGGACCAGCGCCAGTACCTCTATTGCTACTGTAAACAGCGCAGGTGTGGTAACAGGCGTAGCTGCGGGAACGGCCACAATTTCTTACACCGTTACCAATAGCTGCGGGTCTACAGCGGCAACTTATACGGCAACTGTAAACGCCTTGCCAAGTGCAGGCACCATTACTGGTGGGGCTCCGGTATGCGTGGGGGCCACAACTACGTATGCTGATGCCGTTACAGGCGGTACCTGGAGTACTGCAAGCACCTCTATAGCTACTGTAACCAGTGGTGGTGTGGTTACCGGTGTAGCTGGAGGTACAACTTCGCTGTTTTATGCAGTAACCAACAGTTGTGGTACTGCTACCGCTACAACGACAATTACAGTAAATGCATTACCTGTTATTACACTTACAACGGGTCATGGCTGCAACGACCACGATACAATAATTGCATCGGGAGTTTCGGGAGGCACTTTTATCTGGTCAGGCACTGGTTTGTCGTGTAGTGTTTGCGATACAAACATTGTGACTACATATGCTACTACTACCTACACTGTTACTGTTTATGATGCGGCAGGCTGCCGGGATACAAATACTATTACCATCAATGCGAACCGCATAAGAGGTCATATCACTTTCTCCGGCACAGCGCCAGATACACTGGACTGCAAGGTTTGGCTGGTTCAGTTTAACCCTTCTGATAGTTCTATTACCGCACTCGACTCCGTAACCAGTTGCATGGATGGTGGCACACCATTTTATGAATTCTCCGGCCAGGCAGCAGGTAACTACATGGTAAAGGCTAAGCTGATCTATGGTACAATACCAGGAACAAGCGGATACGTACCAACCTACTCTTCATCAACTACGTACTGGTCTTCAGCCGCAGAAGCCGTACACACAAGTGCTACAGACAGTTTGCCGATCAATATGGTGTATGGCACTGTACCAACTGGTGCAGGTTTCATTAGCGGTTATGTATATTCAGGTGCCGGAAAGGGCACTACTGGCGACGTTCCGGTAAGTGGCATGATCATTTATCTGAGGAATGCAGCGACTAATATCCTCACTTACGTGTACACGAATTCACTCGGGTATTATTCATTCAGCAACATTGCCGATGGCACGTATAATAT
>CANCOG010000446.1 GCA_947379685.1 Flavipsychrobacter stenotrophus
TCAGGGTATTCCAGCTATAAAAGCGGACTTTTTTGTTAGGTGAGGTAACATAGTTTAACCCGGCCTTTTCTGCTTTTTTGTAGGTGGCCTCCAGCGTCAGCGGCTGGGCAACGCAAATGTTTTTCATAAATTGCAAAAACTGTTTATTCACCGATTCCAGTGAGTCGGCATTTGCCCTCCCCTCAGCAAATCGCCAATATTTGATCTTTTCCAGGTAAGTTACCATTCTATCTTCTACGGCAGAGATTGTCTGTGCCCTGGCAGCTATCGAAGGAATCAGCAACATAATAATAAATGAAAACAAAAGAATGCATGCCGCCCGTTTGCAGTTTGCAATATTTCTCATTAGGTAGAACATAGCCAAATGTATGCTTTAAGCCCATTGCCGACTCTTATCAAAAACATAATTAATGCTTTTCTAATCTGTGGGCGATTCAAACGTGCCAGCAATATGTCCAAAGTCATTCTCATTTCGGTGGTAAAATGTTCAATTTGAAAAAAGTAGCTTAAAATTCTAGTTTCGGAGTGTTTTATTAACCGGCAGTTTTAGGGCCGTTTTTCGGGTGGCTATTTTGCATTTTTTTCACAAAAAAATCTGGATTTCCACCCAACAGTTTTTCCTTTTCTCTCGTCTTATTATACAGAGTGGCCAATTCCGGACATTCTGATAAACCCTCTTTTTATGAAACTCTCCAGTTCATTCGTATTCAAAGTGCTTTCTCTCTCTATGCTTGTTAGTGTAATAGTTGGCACCGTTGTTGAGCTAAAACACATTTTCTGATTTTCAGAACTGTGCCGCTTATCGCACAGAAATCTCGGTTGTTTTGTTAGCCCACACAGTTTAGGTTTAAAGCCTTAACTATGTGGGTTTGTTTTTATAGCTGATAACGTGCTGTTTGCAAATTAAAAAAGGACAGCAGTACGATTTGCCATTATATTTGCCCGTCAGACAATGGGTATTCAAAAACTGGAAACGTCCGTAATTGTAATTGGTGCAGGCCCTGCCGGTGCCGGAACGTCCTTTTTTTTGTCGAAGTTCGGAATACCTCATATTGTTATTGAAAAGGCCCTTTTCCCAAGAGATAAAGTTTGTGGCGATGCCTGTAGTGGTAAGGCCGCCGTTGTAATTGAGCGGGCGAACCCAGAATGGCTACAGGAAATGCTTGGTGATCCCGGTAAATTTCTTCCATCTAACGGCCTGGTGTTTGGTGCCCCCAATGGCAGGACAATGGCTATTCCTATTAATACGGATAAAAGAAATGGTGCCCCACCAAATTTCATCGTACCCAGGCTGGTGTTTGATAACTTCCTTTTTGAAAAAATGAGCTCTTCATTTTGCACAGTCTTACAGGAAGCTGATGTAACGAATATAATAAGAAATGAGGGTAGAGTTGAAGTACGTATGACCCGAAAGGGGCAGGACTACCTCGTAAATGCGCCTATCGTTATAGGTGCCGATGGTGACAAGAGCATTGTTAAGAAACACCTTTTAAGCGGACACGCCGTTTCAAAAACCACAAGCGTAGGGCTGCGAGCGTATTATAAAGGTGTAGAAGATATGCACAGCGACAACTTTATTGAGCTGCATTTCTTACCTGAGATCATGCCTGGCTACCTCTGGATATTTCCCCTTCCCGGCGGCATGGCCAATGTAGGTGTTGGCTCCATGTCCGATAGCATCAGGAAGAAGAAGGTAAACCTTCGGGAACAAATGCTATATGCGATAAAGCACAATCCGAGTCTCGCCCCTCGCTTCGCAAACGCCCGGTTGATTGGCGATATAAAGGGTTATGGATTGCCTCTTTTTGAAGGCGAAAAGCCGGTTTCTGGAGCCAATTTTATGCTCACGGGTGATGCCGCATCACTTATTGACCCATTCAGCGGTGAAGGAATAGGTAATGCCATGTATAGTGGCATGATAGCCGCCGGTGCCGCAAAGAAGGCATTAGAGAAAAATAACTACAGTGCATCGTACCTTAAAGAGGTTTACGACGATTTTCTATACACATGCGTAGGCCCCGAGCTCAGGCGCAGCGCCAAAATACAGCAATTGTGCAAGTACCCCTGGCTCTTTAACCTGGTTGTAAACAAAGCCAACAAAAGCGCTACACTACGCAAAACACTTACTGCAGCTTTCTCCGATACCGACCTGCAGGAGGAACTAAGTAATCCTTTGTTTTATTTGAAGATGTTGTTTAACAGGTGATTGTTAGAGTTATTAAATCTTCGCTTAAAGGACTACCCGGTTATTAGCGTGTGACTCCTCTTGGAGTTAGCGTTTAAAATCCTTTTTTCGTAATTTTGGATTATGGAATTAAAACTAGACATACCATTCAAACAATTGTTGGAACTGGTTAGGCAGCTTCCCCCCTCGCAGAAAAAGAAACTGCAAAAGGAACTCGTTGCCGAAGTCCCGCAGACAATAAATAATTCCCTTAAGGAGTTCCTGTTGACCGGTCCGGTATTTAGCGAGGAGCAGATCAAAACAATTGAGGACACCCGGAAATCAATCAACGAGTGGAGAATAAAATAGTATTGCTCGATACATGTATTTTGATTGACTATTTCAGGAAGCAGGAGAAAAGTAAAACACGTCTGCTCCAAATTGTTGATGAATTTGAATTGTTGTGCATTTCCAGCATTACTGTATTTGAAATTTATGCGGGTGCTACTTTAATACAACTGCCATTTTGGGAGGTATTATTGGAAAAGACAACCATACTTAACCTTGATGCTCAAACGGCGCATGTTGCTGTAAGGGTTCTTCAGCAAATGAAACAAAAAAGAAAATCGATAGAAAAAGCAGATTTATTCATTGCCGCTGCGGCAATGAATGCAGGAATTCCAATGGCTACCCTTAATCGTAAACACTTTGAGCACATTGACGGTTTAAAGTTATTATAGTTGTTTTCGTGTAGGAAAAAGCCCTTTATACCGAATAGCCAGTGTAATCATTCTATCTGATTCCCTCCTACTTTATCTCCATACATAACTCCACCAACACACTATTCGTACTTTTCGGATGCAGGAAGCACACCATTTTGTTATCAGCTCCTTTAAAAGGCTGCTCACTGAGTAGTTCAAAACCCAGCGCTGCCAGCCGCTTCATTTCCGCTTCAATGTTATCCACTTCAAAGGCTATGTGGTGAATGCCTTCCCCTTTCTTAGCAATGAACTTGGCAATAGAACTGGTCTCCTTAGAAGCCTCCAGCAATTCTATTTTTGAATCACCGGTCTTGAAAAACGCAGTTTTTACCCCTTCGCGCTCCACCTCTTCTGTTTTGTAACATGGCGTATTCAGTAATTGTTCAAATAATGCAATGGATACATTCAAATCCTTCACCGCAATTCCAAGATGTTCTATTTTAAGCATGTCCGTATAGTTTTTTCTAATAGTCTTATTTATAGCTGCAATTTAATATGCGTCACTAAAGTAATGCTTTCTTCGTATTTTTGCGGGTAAAATATCCTTATTAAGGGAAAACTATGGAACTGAAATTACCGATATATCTCGACAACAATGCTACCACCCCAATGGATCCCCGTGTTTTGGAAGCAATGTTGCCATATTTTGTTGAAAAATTTGGGAACGCAGCCAGCCGCAACCACTCATTTGGTTGGGTAGCTGAAGAGGCTGTAGACTATGCACGTGAGCAAGTGGCTAAATTGATTAATGCCGATCCTAAAGAGATCATTTTTACTTCTGGCGCTACTGAGGCTGATAACCTTGGCATTAAAGGCGTTTACGAAATGTATGCAGCAAAGGGTAACCACGTCATCACCTGCACTACAGAGCACAAAGCAGTTTTGGATACATGCAAGCATATTGAAAAAACTGGTGGCCAGGTAACTTATCTTGAAGTTAAGGCTGATGGATTGATTGACCTTGGCGAACTGGAAAATGCAATAACCGATAAAACAATATTAATTGCCATAATGTTTGGCAATAACGAAATAGGTGTTATTCAACCTATTCGTGAGATCAGCGCTATTGCCCGCAAGCACGGTGTTTTGTTCTTTACCGATGCTACACAGGCTGTAGGTAAAGTTCCTGTAGACGTTTTGGCTGATGGTATTGACCTGATGGCTTTCAGCGGTCACAAAATGTACGGTCCTAAGGGCGTTGGTGTGTTATACGTTCGTCGTAAAAACCCACGTGTAAAAGTTACTGCCCAAATGGACGGTGGCGGCCACGAGCGCGGGATGCGCAGCGGTACACTCAATGTACCTGGTATTGTTGGTCTGGGTAAGGCTTGCGAACTGTGCATGAACGAAATGGAAAGCGAAGCTAAAAGGTTGAGCGCTATGCGCGACAGGCTGGAAGCCGGATTGATGCAACTGGAAGAAGCCTATGTAAATGGCAACCGCGATCATCGCCTGCCACACACTACCAATATCTCTTTCAAATATGTTGAAGGTGAAGGCCTCATGATGGGCTTTAATAAAAATATTGCATTGTCGAGCGGTTCAGCTTGTACATCGGCATCACTGGAGCCTTCTTATGTTTTGAAGGCGCTCGGTCTTGGCGATGATCTGGCTCACAGCTCTCTGCGTTTCGGCCTGGGTCGTTTTACCACCGACGAGCAGATTGACTTTACCATAAATGCCATTACCGAAAGCGTATTAAAGCTTCGCGAAATGAGTCCATTGTGGGAGATGTTC
>CANCOG010000447.1 GCA_947379685.1 Flavipsychrobacter stenotrophus
CTACCTGTCCTTTGGTGAACATTACTTTACAGTCAGCATAGTTCATGATATTCTGTTCGTTAGAAGTATCAGGATAATCTGCCAACGAATCTGCTCCATGAATATCTGGATAAACTTTGTAATAATTTGTCGCACAAACAGAATCCCAAAGACTGCAACCTCCAAGATTACCTTCTGTTGGCGGGGTGTCATCAACATCATCGTCGTCGGAACAGCTACCAGTGAAGTTTGTGTGAGGATTATTAGATTTACCAAATGTATGGTCGAGGTTCAATACATGGCCCATTTCATGATCGATGCTGCCACCGCCGGCTTGTGCGCCTGCTGAATTTGTAGTATAGTCACCAATAAAGCCGTAATTAGAAATGATACCATCGCTGAAAGGCCATGCACCTGCTGAAGGTGGTTGTGTAGCATAAGCAACAATTATACCTCCAACAATTTGAGCGCCAATACGCTGAATAAACCAGATATTGATGTAGTTGGTTGGCGACCACTGATCCATCTTACATTGGTCATCTCCACCATAGGTAAGATAAGTAGTACGGTGGGTAATACCTTTTGTACGGTTTCCGTTAGGATCCTTTGTTGCAAGGTGGAACCTGATCTTCGCCTTTCCAACATACTTCTTGAATGCTGGGATAACAGCAGAGTAATCATATTGAAGCGAATAAAAGCGGTTCATTTCTTTTATAAGCTCGTAGACCTTATAATCAGGAATAATTTCTGCGCCATTGTCATGCATGATGTGCACAACCACGGGAATATCATACCAGTCAGTGTCATGGTGTACTGACGTAGTTTTGCTGCGGGCACTACTACCATGCTTGCTAAGGTAATTGATAGTTTCTGCTTCGAGTTGCTTTTCAATACCTATAATCTCAGGGTGTTGCTGCTTATAGGTCTGTAACATTTCGAAGGTATTACAGGGCTGGACGGTCTGCCCGATACTCTTGCCTGCAAAAAGAGACATCGCAAACAATACTAAAAAGGAGTTTTTCTTCATTTCGCTTTTCATTATAAAGTTCCAAAGTTAATAAAAATACAAAAAACGCAAGGATTTTTTCAAATATTATATCTGAAAGGTCGCAACACATTCTGCAACCCTCAATAATAGACGTATTTCGAACTCAATTCCTTGGGTTTTAACAAAAAAATATTTTACAAATACCAATAACCACCCTAAAAAACACCTAATCCATTGATTAACAGATTCAATCAAAACTATTCGGGGCAAAAGCAGCAATTGCCATTTGTAATTGCAACATTTTAATAAACAACCAGCTTTTGTGTACTAACATGGCCATCCACAATAAGGGTCACCAAATAAAGACCAGCATAAGGAACTATGCTTCTATCGAGCAATTCTTGCACCTGAGTTCCCGGTGTGCAATTCTTTTTCGAATCGTAAACAACTCTGCCTGTCAGGTCCTTAATGCTAAGTCGAGCAAACCCCTCTGTGCCGGCCGTGTACACAATACTGAACTGATTACTTGCCGGATTGGGGTAAATGCCAAACGAGGAACCATCAAGTGAAAGCTCGTTCACTGCAGCAGCGAATGGCATCAAGTGCAGGTTATCCATATAGAAGTTGTTGCCCGCATTCCCTGGCCAATACCTGAACCTGAAAAATGTATTGCCAGTGCGATATGCAGCAGGTATATTTATTGACCTTGAAACCCACTGGCTCGCGCTTGTTGGTTTGAATTCAGTATTAATAGTACCTGCATTTGAAAGAGAGCTTCCGCTGATACCACCAATCTTTGTCCACCTGACACCACCGCTTGTAGTCGCATCGATTTCTAATGAATCGGTAACTATGGTAGTCCCCCAGCCCAATCCAGATCCTGATGTACGTGCTGCCGAAGTATTGAAATTCATATAGAAATTACCGGTAATTCCGCTGAGATCAAACGCCGGAGTGTAAAAATCGTCGTGGTCACCTGCTGGCGTAGCAGTGATCTTGGCAGTAGTATCAAACGAACGGTACATTACGCAACCATTGTCGCCATCGGCACTTGCTCCAGTGTAATAATTCCATTTATACTGGTTTTCGAAAAAGTTGAACATAGGCCAGTTACTCACTGAAGCCAGTGTACTGAAATTCTGTGCGTAACCATATCCCCCGGCAACCGCTGTATCTGCAGCATATACGGCCCGAGCATTTACATATGTATTTGTACCAGCATTTGAAGTGGCTGTTTGGTTAACAGTTACCCACCCTGGTACGGAAAACTTGTTGGTAACGGAACTCATACTGCTGGCTGTGGGCGTGCTTGCTCCATTGGAGAACGTCCACTTAACGCTTGTAATTGTATCGTTCCAGCTGCGATTGGCAAAAACGAAACTACCAACATTGTTAAATGTAAGGAAATAACAACGGCTATCGGTTGCAGTACCGCCACCAAGCGCCCTTTCCACCGAATACTCAGCAACAGGAGGCAAGTCAGGCATCGGTGCCGTAGCACCGGTTGCTGCCAGATTACCAGCTGAATACAAATTGTTCCTGCCTGCAGTTGCCGATGTAAGTGCTGTACGCATACGTACGCACTGGCCCTTTGTAAACATCTCCTGGCAATAAGTATAATCCATTATGTTTTGAGCATTTGTAGTGTCCGGATAATCTTCAATTGAGTCTGCGCCAGAGATATTTGTGTAATGTTTCAGGTAACTGCCAGCACAGGTCGCGTCATAGATTGCTGATGCAGTGCAACCTGAAGGACTGTGTCCCATTGTTGGAGGAGTATCATCCACATGGTCATCGCCGCATGCAGTTCCCGGGCTGTTATTATTACCCCATACATGCTGCAGGTTAAGTACATGCCCTAATTCGTGCGGAACACATTTGTCATAGTTGAGGTAATTGTATAAACAAATAACCCCATCAGACGCAGGGTCCATAGCAGCCGAAGAAGGATAAATTGCATAGGCCGCAGCACCGGCGGCAGAGGCGCCAAACTGCCTGATAAACCAAACATTGATATACTTGTTCTGTGGCCACTGCTCCAGCTTAGCCTGGTCGTCGGCATTAGAGGTAAGGTAAGATCTGTGACGGACAACGCCCTTTGTTGGGTGACCACTCGGGTCAATTGTAGCCAGGTGCAGCCTGATACGGGCATTGCCAATGTACTTTTTGAAAGGAGCAATAACACCAGAAGTATCGCTGTTTGCGCCCATAAATACAACGGCCCAATATTTTACAGCTTCATAAATATCGTCATCAGCAAGAAATTCAGCACCGTAATCATGAACGACGTGCACTACCAGCGGTATATCAAACAATGTAGTATCAGAAGGACTAATAGTGGTCTTGGAACCAACACTACCTACTACATGCTTCAAATTATTTGCAATCAGCTGTTCGAATTGAGCTTCATATTGAAGAATCTCTGGATGCTGTTTGACCATCTCCCAGTATTTTTGATCGGAATAGCATTTGTTTTGGGTTTGAGCCTTGCTCCATCCGGCCAGACACATCAGGGTTATAAAAACCAGCGAAAAACGTTGCAACATTAAATTGTAGAATTGAAAACCTGTAAAAAAAAGGTGAAGTTACTCCTAAACACAATATGACAGAAAAAAATGCTAAAAAAGGAACCAGCACTATCAATGAATTGACATAATACTGACCAATTAATTATAAAATGACATAAGATTACCCCTTCAACCCGGCATGGGCCAGAACATCCCTTATGGCTTTGTAAGTATTACTTACGTACGGATGAAGGTGATTGGGGTCCGCCCACAATACCTCATGGATATCTTCCTCTGCCTGAGGAACCAGTTTTTTTGTATCTGTTGAACTCATTTTAAACCAGGTAGTATGCTTCACCAGGTTTTTGCTTTTTTCATTGTACAAATGCCAGGTCTCACATAATTTATCCCCTATCACCAGTTCACCTATACCCGTTTCTTCAGCCACCTCTCTGAGCGCACATTCGTCAATTGTCTCTCCTTTATCAAGTTTACCCTTGGGCAAATCCCACTTACCGCGCCTGAAAATCATTAATATTTTCTGTTCACTATTGGTAACCAGTCCCCCACCCGCCTGAATAATTTTAAACAGGCCACCCAAATGCTTCACCAGCGAGTCCGGTGACGTTTCAGGCAACAACGCACCGGGCGCATCTGTATTGAGGAGCAATGTTAGCGCATCAGCAAAATTATCGGGCGTAAAGGCATCATAAATCTTGAATCCGGCAGCCTCAGGGTTTCCTGCAACATAACCATGACTGTCATTAGTTAACACAATGGGTTTGTCGTTATAATATACTTTTTGAATAAAATTCATAGTTGACTTTTTGCAGGTTTATTTAATTGGCGTAGGTTTGACCGTTATGAGCACTTCAAAACATTTCGCTGAAAAACTACTGCAAATTAACGCTTTACAAATTAACCTGCAAAAGCCATATACATGGGCCTCTGGTTGGCATAGCCCCGTGTATTGCGATAACCGGAAAGTACTGTCTTATCCTTACGTTCGTGACTTTGTAAAAAGTGAGCTGGCTAACATGGTATTAGAGCATTACCCCGACGCTGAAGTGATTGCCGGGGTAGCTACCGCCGGAATCGCAATTGGTGTTATGGCTGCAGATTTGCTGAAGCTGCCCTTCATTTATGTGCGTGCCAAGCCTAAGGAACACGGTATGGG
>CANCOG010000448.1 GCA_947379685.1 Flavipsychrobacter stenotrophus
ATGATTTTCATGAACAGGCCCGGGTTATTGAAGATTTCCGACAAGCCCGACGGTACCTGTGACCTAAATGACGTGTTTTTTGACCTTGCAATCATATAATTATTATTTCTCCTCAACCAGCTTACAACCAACCTTTTTTTATGAACAAGTCTTTATTCTTAGGGCGCCTTACCAGTTTCGTTTTCTGCAGTTTCTTGTTGCTCACCGATTGCCTGGCGCAGCCAATGGTGAGTTCGTTAAGTGCAACCACCGGTGCCACCGGTGCAACGGTCAGCATTTCTGGCTCGAATTTCAATGCGGCCGCAGCCAATAATGTGGTATATTTTGGTGCGGTTAAGGCCAATGTCTCAACTGCCTCTACAACCTCACTGACTGTTCCTGTTCCGGCAGGGGCAACGTTCGGACCAGTTTCAGTGCTCAACACGGGTACAAATCTCACTGGGTTTTCAAGAATGGCATTTCTGCCGTCATTCAACAACGGCAGTTATGTGCAAGGTGCACTGAATTTCGATGCGAGGGCAGATTTTGGAACGACGAGTGCCAATACTTACGGCGCAGTTATTGCCGATCTCGATGGAGACGGAAAGCCGGAAATGATAGTGGCCAACAACTCGGGTTATTGCGTCAGTGTCTTTAGGAATATCAGTACATCAGGTGCACTTACCAGCAGTTCTTTTGCCTATCCGGTAAAATTGTCAACCGGCGCAAACCCTTCGTATTTAAAGGTTGCCGACCTCGATGGTGATGGAAAACCAGAGATCATTGTAGCTAACACGGGGTCAGGTACCGTGTCTGTTTTCAGGAACCAGTCGACTGCCGGTACTATTAATACCAGCTCTTTTGCAGCCAAAGTTGATTATTCTGCTGGCAGCAATCCATTCGATATCGCTGTTGCCGATTTTGACGGCGATGGCAAGGCAGATATTGCGGTTACCAATAGCGCTACCGGCAGCAGTACGGTTTCTGTTTTACGCAATGCATCCTCGGTTGGCTCATTTGGTACTTCGTCATTTGCATCGGCAGTCACTTTTGCAACCGGTTCTGTACCGGTTAAGATCTTTGCAATTGATTTTGATGGAGATGGCAGGGTTGACATGGCAGTAACCAATAACGGCTCAAATTCCGTTTCTGTATTCAGGAATACAGCGTCGTCTGGCAGCATCACATCATCTTCGTTCGCATCAAAGGTGGATTTTTCTACAGGATTGAGTCCGAGGGGAATTTTTGCCGCCGACATTGATAATGACGGGAAAGCTGACCTTGTGGTTGCCAACAGCGGCGGGAATACTATTTCAGTTTTTAAAAATAATGCGTCTTCAGGTACAATAACTTCTTCTTCATTTGCCACTCAGGATACTTTTACAACTGGCACTACGCCATATGATGTTGCTTTCGCTGATATAGACGGCAACTCAAAACCAGATATTATAGTTACCAATTACGGAGCAGCAACTTACTCCGTTTTACGCAATATAGGCACAACAGGGACTATCAGCGCTACCACACTGGCAGCTAAAACAGATTTCAGTACGGGTTCAGGCTCATTGCCTTACGGTCTGGCTACAGGCGATTTGGATGGTGATGGCAAGGCAGATATTGTTGTGGCAAATGCCAATAGCAGCGGGCTTGTTTCCGTACTGCGTAATAACCCATTGAAGCCCATCGTAAATGCAGGTGGCATTTGTGTTGGTGGGACTCGCACGCTTACTGATAGTATTGCAGGAGGAACCTGGAGCAGCAGTGCTTCTGGTATCGCGACTGTTAGCACAACCGGGGTAGTAACTGCGGTTTCGGGTGGAATGGCTATTATTACTTATGCGGTAACTGGTGGTTTTGATACGGCGTTGATCACAGTAAGTACAGTGCCCACAATCACTATTATTCCCCTTTCGGCTACCATATGCAGTGGTTCCAGTACGTCCATTACTACCTTGGGAGCCGCTAGTTATACTTGGTCTCCTGCTGTAGGCCTGAGCGCCACAACCGGAGGCTCAGTATTCTGTACGGCAGTTGCCACGACCACATATACAGTAACTGGAACTTCAGCGGCCGGCTGCAGCGCTTCGCGAACTCAGGTTATTTCGGTTAATCCATTGCCTGTGCCCGGTACAATTTCAGGTCCTTCTGTTTTATGTATTGGTGCAAGTACCACATTCAGCCATTCAGCTACAGGTGGCACCTGGAGCAGCACCAACCCGGCGCTTGCTTCTGTGAGTGGGGGCGTGGTTTATGGAATCGCCAGTGGTAGTGCTACAATCTCGTATAGTGTTACCAATAGTTGTGGCGTAAGAGCGGCTACAGCATCGGTTTCGGTAAGTCAGTACACCTGGACCGGGACTACATCGGCTGATTGGAATACTGCCTCAAATTGGGCTTGTGGCTCTATACCCGGCGCTGGCGACGACGTTTCGATTCCAGCTGGTACTGCCCATGCCCCGGTAATTGCTGCTTCAACCAGTGGTTTGGCGCATAATTTGACTATCGCTGCGGGAGTTTGGTTAACTGTTGGTTCCGCAGCCACATTAAAGGTTACGGGTAATCTCAGTAACAACGGTATTGTTACCGGCGCAGGAATTACAACCATGCGCAACACAACAACTCAGCAGGTAACAGGACTTGGCTTTGTAAGTAATTTCGATGTAAACAATGCTGCCGGCGTTATACTCACAGGTGCTTCAAGGCTTACCGTAACCAGTGTTCTTTCCGTATCGGCAGGCACATTTGCAACAAATGATAGTGTTGTGTTGTATTCCGATTCTCTAGGCTCAGCCCGTGTTGCCCAATTGCCTTCCGGTACATTAATAGTAGGAAGGGTGAAGATCAATCAGTTCATGAGCAGTGGTTGCAGGGCGTATCGCTTCTGGGCGCATCCGTTCAATCATTTTATTCCCCTGAGCCAACTCACCAACTATATTGATATTACAGGTTCGGGTGGTATGGTCAATGGGTTTACGCCAACTGCATCTAATGCGCCCTCGGCGTTCTGGTATAATCCGTTGGTTGCCAACTCTTCTATGACCAATGACCCGGGATGGACAGCTTTTTCAAGTGCCTTTGCCACACCGGACAGCAACAAATTCAAGCCCTATGAAGGCATCAGGATTTTTTACAGAGGATCTAAAGGGCAGGGATTAGGCTTTGGTCCGTACACGGTAATTTCGTCAACAACAATGAGTCAATGGGGTATGCTGAACCAGGGCAATCAGGATATACCTATGACCAGAGGAACCTCGACATTGCAGGATTATAATACGATTGGTAATCCTTATCCATCGCCGGTTGATATTGGTACGGTAATATTTAATGCTGCCGCAGCTGGTCGCATTAACGGTGCATTCTTTTATATCTGGAACCCATTTATAGGAACTGCCGGTAATTTTCAGACGTTGCCATATTCAACGGGAGGAAGTTCACCCACCGCTATTCCCTATTACCTGCAGACTAATGACGCCTTCAGGGTAAGGACATTGCACAGCGGTGATCAGCTGAATTTTACGGAAGCCAACAAATCGGCAACAATATCGAGTTCTTACAGCCTGATGCGGGAAAGCCGTGATTTGCTGACGCTTCATATTTATGATGTGAACTATCATTTATACGATATGCTGTATGTCGATTTCAACGACGCTGCAACAGGCGATGAAGATGTAAAATATGATGGCGGCAAGATTTATGGCGGAGATTTCAGTTTCTATACTTTATCGACCGATAGCAAGAAGCTTGCAGTAGATGCCCGCCCCTATAAAGCGGATGCGCATATACCACTTGGTATAAACAGTCATTTTGCCCAGGACTTTATTATACGAGCAGAGAATATTGCAGTTCCTAACGGTGGGTTGGTATACCTGCACGATAAATTACTGAAGCAGTATGTATTGTTACAGCAAGGAACAGAATACCGGTTTTCTGTCACGCGTTATGAAAATACCCAGGGTGAGAACAGGTTTGAACTGAGCATGGAGCCTGCAGAAGTGAAGGAAGCAGAAAAAATCACAGGCCTTGAAGTAGCCATAACCCCAAACCCTGTTAAGGATGCTGCAAGAGTGACGTTTACCCAAAGCCGTACTGCAAATGTAAGTATAAGGGTGCTTGATCTCTCAGGCAATAATGTATTCACTGAGGATCTGGGTATGAAAGAAAGTGGGGAAGTGACCTTGCGACTCGGAAATGTTGCCGCTGGTATTTATATGGTTGAGCTCACCTCAGGCGATCAGAAAGTAGTACAGAAAATAGTTAAAGAATAGGTGGTTAGGATTTACATTGCAATGAAAGGGCACCTGTAATGGGTGCTCTTTTTTTGGGTGGCGTTCGTCTGCACGTAAGAAATTTGCCTCCGACTATCCAGCGGGGTAGAAAAATATTATTTATAGCCGGATTATCCCCTTTACAGAAACCGGCCAAAGAACCAGTCTCTTACCTTCAAAAAAACCTTACTTTTACCCCGTTGAACTTACCATTTTTCATAGCGCGCCGGTATCTTACGCGGCAGAAAGGGGCCTTCTCATTTATCATCAGGCTGGCGGTGGTGGCTACGGGGCTGAGTGTTGCGGTCATGATATTGTCTATGGCGGTGGTTACGGGGTTTCAGTCGACCATAAAGGAGAAGTTATATAGCTTTAACGGGCACGTGCA
>CANCOG010000449.1 GCA_947379685.1 Flavipsychrobacter stenotrophus
CGTTTAGTAATTTATTATCAAATGGCTGCGCAGCAATAATGTTTTTCATGGCACCTCATTTATATTTGAGCCAACACTTTCACCTCCAAATCATCACTACATTCTTTCAGTAGCTCAGAAACTGTTTTACCTAAAACGGGGTGCAAAAAATCAGGGGCAATTTCGGCGAGGGGCATTAATACAAAGCGACGTTCCTGCATAAAAGGATGAGGGACAACAATTTCTGGCGTGTTAGTGATGTCATTGTTGAAGAACAAAATATCTATATCCAGGGTTCTTGGTCCCCATTTTATGGTACGCTGGCGGCCCAGCCTCGTTTCTATTTCATGAATTAAGGTAAGCAGCTCCGTAACTGCAAGTGAAGTTTGCAGAGCAACACACATATTCAAAAAATCGGGTTGGTCGCTGAGGCCCCAGGCCTTTGTCTCGTAAAAAGCGGACCGTTTCGAAACGACACAATGAACTGACAATAAGCTGATTGCCTGTTCCATCCAATTTACTCTATCGCCCTGGTTACTGCCCAATGATAAAAACACCTCGTTCATAAGGGCTTAAAGGTACTACCAGAACAGGAATGATGGCTACCGATTTTGTCTACAGCAGCCTTCTTCAGAAACCCGGCAAAAAATAATACCTGTTTGTCAGTGCTTTTCGTAACTTTCCATTAAATTAATTATTTATGATAGTTGTACCAATACTTCTGGGACTGCTTGCGTTATTGCTCTTCATGTGCTTTGTTACGGTGCAGCAGGGCACGGTAGCTGTAATAACAGTTTTCGGAAAGTTCAAAAGGATACTGCATCCCGGACTAAACTTCCGGATACCCTTCATTGAACAGATCTTCCGCCGCATCTCTTATCAGAACCGGTCTATGGAGCTAAAATTCCAGGCAATTTCGCAGGATCAGGCAAACGTGTATTTCTCGGCAATGCTACTGTATTCTGTTTTGAATGAGGAAAGTGCGGCAATTGAGAATGTTGCCTTCAAATTTATGGACGAGCGTAGTTTCATGCAGGCGCTGATACGCTCTGTTGAAGGGGCTGTAAGAGCGTTCGTGGCAACTAAAAAACAGTCGGAGATATTACAATTACGTACGGAAATCATTCACCATGTAAAGGAGCAGCTGGATAAACAACTGGAAGGTTGGGGTTACCATTTGCTGGATATTCAGATGAATGATATCACGTTTGATGAGGAAATTCTGAAATCAATGGCACGGGTAGTAGCTTCCAACAACCTGAAAGCAGCAGCAGAAAATGAAGGCCAGGCCTTGTTGATCACCAAGACAAAGTCAGCCGAAGCAGAAGGTAATGCCATCAAAATATCGGCTGAGGCTGAAAGACAGGCAGCGCAAATGCGCGGCCAAGGTGTGGCACTTTTCCGGGAAGAAGTGGCGCGCGGTATGGCACTTGCAGCCAAAGAAATGGAGAGCGCAAACCTCGATGCATCATTCATTCTGTTCTCTATGTGGACTGATGCCATCAAACACTTTGCTGAATACGGAAAGGGCAACACTATCTTCCTCGATGGATCGAGCAATAACTACCAACGTACAATGCAACAGCTAATGAGTACCTTGCAGGGATTTGAAGGCGGTGATAGTGAGGAAAAGAAAGGAAAGTAACAGGAAGTAAAAGAGGTCTGGTAGATACACGCCACTAGTCACATAAATCAAATTAAATGGGCTGCCTCAAACTAAAGAGGCAGCCCATTTTACTTATATACCTAATTATCTTTTGGCTCGCTTTGCCGATATATTATTTAATAATAAACTTCACCACAGCTGCCATAAAACCATCACTCAGCGGCAATTCTGGTTGAGAATAGGTTTCCATATTCTTTGCTTTGTCCTTAGGCGCATTCTTAAGTACATGGTTCATTTGTTTTATAGTTACCAACTGACCAGAGCGTGCAGCCTTCTTTAGGTTTTCCGCATCCTTCATGCTCACCTGCAAGTCGGTTTCTCCTTGCAATAACAATACAGGCATTTTCAGTTTTGCTATTTCCTTCTGTGGGTCATATTTTAACCATGACCGGAGGAATGGCTGAATAGAAGGCCGGAACAAAGATGCCTGGCTGGTTTCTATACGATGCACCGTAAAACCTTTCTTAAGGCTGTCAAAAACGATATCGGCCTTCTTAGCCAATGCGGGCGACTGAGCCATGATCTGATTATGAATCACTTTGTCAATGGTTTGGCCGGCGCCGGCAATGGAGATGTACTTACTTGCATTGCCTTTCTGCGCTGCGATCATCCCAATCAAAGACCCTTCGCTATGCCCCATTACGATGATCTCGGTAAATCTTGGATCCTGTTTTAAAAGGCTCATAAAGCCCATGGCATCAGCAACAAAGTCGTCGAAAACTATAGATGCCTCATCCTTCATGCTGGCAGCACTTTCGCCAATACCACGTTTATCATACCGTATGCACGCCACACCTACTTTCTGTAACTCTTCAGCTATCATTCTATAGGAGTTGGTTTTCAATCCCATATCATTATTTCCATCACGATCAGTTGGTCCGGAACCAGCTATCAGCAAAACAACCGGAAATTTTTCACCCCTCGACGGAACAGTAAGTGTACCGTGTATTTCACCGGTCCCGGTCCTTAAAACAAGAGGCGATGCTCCGGGAGCCTTGTCCCGGGATACTCCCTTTTCGTCATTATCTCCCTTATCAGGTGCAAACCTGAATGCGTCGAACTTATTATCGTCGCTCAGGGAAGTAATTAGGATGAGATCCATGTTGGTAAAAGTTACCTTGTAGTAGGTCAGCTTCTCCTGGTTCTTCTTGACCGCGAAAGTTTTCATGTCTCCCACCTGTTTATTGAGCGAACTCATCGCTTCTGTCATCTTGTCCTTCGTGATCACCTTCTGAGAACGCTCGGAAAGCAAATCATATATCTGGTCATATTTATGACTGTTAAACATTCCCTGAAATTTCTCAACTGCCAGGTCGGTTTCTGATTTCACCTGACTATTGGCCGAAAATACACTTCCCAGGACCACCAATACCGAAAACAATACTCTCTTCATACATTTTTGGTTTAGACTATACGAATATATTTATAAAATTCATTAGAAATGACGTGCGAAATAACCTCAACAAACAGCAGCACTACAATAAAGATGACGTTTCCTGAAATACCCTTAACATTACAGGACACCTTAAATGCGTTGTACATCATTACGATCATCCAAATTGTGATCAATAACTCAACAAGCGAAATAGCAACAATAACCGGTGTAATTTCATTAATGTCATGAATTGCTCCGGTATGCCCCTGCAATCCGAATCCACAGATAGCAGCGAATATCATAGGCCAGCGGGCAAGTGCAAGTGTACCGGCAACATCTATGAAACGGATAGATGATTTAGAAAATATAAGGGCTACGGAATAAAAAAATACAACCGGCAACCCCAACATGATCACCGACTCAACGAAGTAACTAAACAAAGGCGCCTTCAGCCCGGTATGTGCATCAACAACTCCGTCGAAATGGGTATTGCTCAAAAAACAAACGATGGCCGTAACTGACATGGCCAACAACCCAATTAGCAGGGCTTTTGTGCCTGCTACTCTAATAAATGGATTAAACAAGACACTGGTCAGTTTCATAGGTATTTATTTCACCTGTAAGGATTCAATTTTTTGTATAATATCATCTAACAAGTTTCTCACTGTGGGATAGCTCAGCCCGAGGTTTTGCGCCATTACTTTGAGACTCCCGCTGCATTTTACAAAATTGGTGATAAATTCCTGTTCCTCATCGGTTAGGCTGGCCAGCAATGGCAAGCCATAGTTCCCGGACACTTCAGTCTGGCAATTACCGCATACCAGGCTTTTCACATTCAGCGTGGCTGAGCAACTTGGGCAGGTATGTGGTAACTTCTTTGACATAATCTATCACAAAAGTAAACAAAATTTGAACAAAATTTACTTTTTAGTAAATAAAATTGAATTTTCGGTAAACAATAGTGATAGGTGTTGCAGTTTATTTGAGAAAATAGGCAGAAACATGAAGCAATTGTGAGTTTGAGCGTCAATTCTACAGTTCTACCTCAAACAGGCTATGTCATTGGATTAAGGTTTCGCGCAACTTGTCTGTAGGGAGAATGGGCCCCTGAGGCACAGTTCGCAGTTTATCCAATCGAAGTTAAGTCTTCGTGAAAGGAAGCCCGGAGGGCTTCAATAATAATAGCCACCGGTGAAACCGGTGGTTGACAAGTCTGAGACACCAACGCGGAGGTGTTGAACGACAGCCGGAAGGGAACAAAAGCCGTTAAATCACTACATTGCCCATTCGGGGTTTGGGGTCATTCCAGATGACTTTTTCAGCAGACCCTATTTAGTACCGAACAAAAAACGAGATTGCACTAAAGTAGTTACAATGCTATAAAAGCTTAAATTAAGCTACAATTAAACCCTAACAATCAGCCGAATAACCGTTAATACAACCAAAATAATAGAAGCGGTATTGAACAACCTACCCGTTTGGCTCCTTGTTGCTATAAGCAGCAAAAAGCCAGTCATATTCCACAAACTAAAAATGCGTACAAAACCCCAGTCATCCGTATAAATGGGGAGCGCAAAACAAATAGCAAACAGGAACCAGGACAGGTA
>CANCOG010000450.1 GCA_947379685.1 Flavipsychrobacter stenotrophus
CGCAATTTCAAGGCGGAGATGTTCAATATAAGAATAGATAACAGTGTGTTGTTTAGCCAGTACCAGTCTTACGCAGCTAACGGCGGCGTATACAATAACCCTGGGTTGAGCGCGTTGACCACAATAGGTATTACGGAATTGCTGGAAGATTATAAAATAACCGCCGGATTTCAGTTGCCGGTTGACTTAGCGGCTTCGGTGTATTTTCTGCAATACAAAAATACCCGGAAGCGGCTGGACTGGGGATTGCTGGCACTGCGTACACAGAAGAAGGAGGATCAAATTGTTATTTATGAGGATAGTTATGGCAGGCTATTTAAAAAGCAACAGTCGTTCAGGAACATAACTAATTTGCTCCAGGCTGATTTCAGTTATCCGCTGGACAGGGTGCGCAGCCTGCGTTTCCAGACGGCAGCCAGGCAGGACCGGCTGATACAAAAGGCCCAGGATACGCTTAGCTTGACCTATGAAATTCCGAATACAAACCTGTGGTGGTCAATGAACAAATTTGAATTTGTATTTGACAACACAATCAGTCCAATTCTCAATATAAGAAGGGGTACTCGTTACAAGGTGTATGGCGAATTTATGTACCAGACGAATGGCGAGCAACACAGTTGCTACAACCTGGGTTTCGATTACCGTACTTACCAGAGGATCTATAAGAATTCGATAATTGCAGTGAGGGCGGCATATGCTCACTCTGATGGCAACTATCCGGTAGAATACGAACTAGGCGGGGTGGATAACTGGATAGCCGCGAAAGCTGCCAACAACAACAATCCGGGCAACTACGGTTTTATTGCTTTAGCTACCAGCCTGCGCGGTTACCTGCAAGGTGCACGAAAGGGCAATAACTTTGGTGTCATTAGCGCGGAAGCACGAGTGCCGTTACTTTCTTTCGTTAAACGCCCAATGCAGTCTGCGATATTGAAGAACCTGCAAGGTGTTGCATTTATGGATGCGGGTTCTGCATGGAGAGGTCTGTTACCTTCTGCCGAAAATGTGACTTCAACTTATTCATTCCCTAATATCAACAGCCAGCCGAGTGGCAACAACAATGTCTATGTACAGGTATCTGTGCCTAATGGTCAGGGTCTTGCACTCGGTTATGGTGCCGGGCTGCGCTCCATGCTTTGGGGCTACTTCGTAAGAATGGATGCCGCCTGGAATATTGATGGTGCCAAGAAGCCTATTATTTACCTTGCGATTGGGACGGATTTTTAGTGAGGGGAATAAGAATTTTCAGAATTGGGGAATGCGTATAATGGCGTCTTGTGGGGATATCTGTTGGCTAGCTAGTCAGTTTTAATAGGCGTAAGAAGGTGGCTGCTGGGTGGCGCATCTACCAAGAGCTATTTGGATTTCCAAATTGGTGGAGATGGGAATTTGAGAGAATATTGGCACAATTATTGCGAATATTTTAACAAATTCCGTGTAACCAATTTTATTACTGATGAAGAATACCCAAAACACTTTTTGTAGAAATGCACTTTTTGCTCTGCTGGTTTGTCTGGTGTCTGTTTTTTCGGCAAGTGGACAGGGGTGGCAATGGGGCAGGGGTAATACGGGATCGGGGATGGATGGGTGGCCGGTTGCCACGGACCAATCGGGAAATGTATTTATTGCTGCATTGAATTTCGGCTCTCAACCAGCGGATTTTGGTGGAGGGATTATCACCCCCGACCTTGGTGGACTTCAATCTACAGTGGTAGCCAAGTACGATGGGTCAGGCAATGTAATTTGGGCCCGGGAGACAAAAAACACTGGTACTTTTCCGGTCAACATTGCTACTGATCCTTCAGGGAATGTCTACTTACTCGGAATTTTCTTTGGAGGCACATTACTGATCGATACATTTCACCTCAATTTTTCCGCGAGCAGTTTCGCAGCATCTATGCAATATTTCCTGGTAAAGTATGACCCCAATGGGAATGTCTTGTGGGCAAAAACATCGGGAGGTTGCGCATCAGATATAAGCATTTTATATTCTGCATATTTTCTTGCATACGGTGGTATTGCAACGGATGCCACCGGAAATGTCTTTATTACTGGTAATTATTCAACCCCGACTAATCAAATTGAGGGAATTACTCTTACCAACCACGGACCTATAGATTCCAGCGACATCTTCGTTGCAAAATATAACTCATCAGGCGACCTCCTCTGGGCTACAGGAATTGGCGGCTACTCTAATGATGTGTCGCTAGGTATTGCCGTATCTTCGACCGGCAATGTGTACATAACCGGGAATTTCGAGTCTAAAATAATGAAAGTTGGCAACTCAACAATAAGTAGCCCGGCAGGGCTGCAAATGGCGTTTGTTGCAGAGTTAAGTGGCGACGGAGCGCCGCTTTGGGCGCAGGCTTCCACCAATAATGGATTCATTTCAACCGGTGTCGGCATCACCAGTGATAACTCGGGAAATATTTATGTCACAGGTGCTTTCGACGGCAGCGATATTAAATTTGATACAACTACGATTCACCGCACTTACCCCTATCCGGGCACAACGACCTTGTCCCTATTCCTGATACAATTATCTACGGAAAATAAGGTAACATGGTCCAAGGTAATTTGTTCTCCCAATATGAGTGTGGTGGGATTTTGCATTGCCCTTGCGGCATGTGGTGAGGTTTGGGTAAGCGGCACCTGGAATGGTGAACTGAACGTAAATTCCTATCATCATCAGGACAGTGTCTATATTGACGGGCACATTTTATATACACCGGACAGTAGCTATGATGCGGTTTTTATAGTTGGTTACAATCTTTCGGGAGGCGTGATTGGTTATGACGCACTGCAAAGCGGAGCTGATGACCAAAATGGCATAGCCTGCGATCCCGCAGGGAATGTTTATATGTGTGCGGACTATTATAGCATCGGCTTTTGTTATTTCAATGTTGGACCAAATAAACTCCCCCCATCCAACGGGACGGAATATTTTTACCTGGCAAAATATAAAAATCAACCAACGGTAGTTATTGACACTTCATTCGGCAGCGGAGACACTTCCTTTTGCAAGGGAACCCAATTTTTGGTTAACCCGCCGCCGGGGTACTTTGGTTTTCTATGGAGTACGGGGAGCACTGATCATGTTTTAAGAGTAGATGACACCGGAACCTATTGGGTGGCTTGCGAGGCCGGTTGTGCTGCAGCTGTCTTCATTGACACTATCCATGTTTCAGCTATCAATTGCGACTGTTTCAGTGACATACCAACGGCTTTCACGCCCAATAATGATGGCAGGAATGATGGTTTCAAGCCACTTATTCAATCTGAGTGCAAATTCGATGACTACCGGTTCTCGGTCTATAACCGCTGGGGAGAAAGAGTTTTTATGACTGAAAACCCGGCAGAGCGATGGAATGGCGAGTATCATGGTATTCCGGTTGAGTTAGGGGTATATATGTATGACGTCACCTACACCAATGTTTTAAACAAAAAGAAGTTGTTTTATAAGGGTGATGTTACATTAATCAGGTAACGGACAATTCCAGATTGTTCTGGAATATAATTAGGGCTCATTCTTCCCCATTTCCATTTCCCAACCCATTTTCGTATAATTGCAAAAGAACATCAGTAACCCTTAGGAAATGCCCCAATCGATATACAAGCCGGGATTGCACATAGTCAGCACTTTTTCAGCGCCGGTCGAGTTGTTGCGTGATGCGGTGTACTGCCGTGAGTTGTTTGATGGGCTAATTGGTGAGCTAGGGTTGGTGAAGGTGGGTGAGGTGTATCATAGTTTCCCGCAGGGAGGGTATACGGCTATTGTTGCCCTTACAGAGTCGCACGTGTCGATTCATACCTGGCCGGAGTTTGGCATGGCTACTTTCGATGTGTTTCTCTCCAGTTTTATGAATGACAATACAGAAAAGGTAAGGGCTTTTTTTGATGCAACCGTTGCGGGATTCAGGGCTACAGTTACTAACCGGCAGGAAATTATGAGATAATGGCGCAGGACGATATACATAAACAAACAGCAGGACACAGCGTTATTTGTCCTACCTGCCGTAACCTGATCAGTTATGTGGATTTCCCGCGCAGTAACCACTTTGGGTGCAATAATTGCCTTTCCTATTTTAAGTTCTCGGTCACTGGTAATCATTCGGTGCTTCGCACATTTAATGCAGACAATAAAGGGAAACCCAACTTTCCGTTCGGGACGGCATTCAGGAAGAAGTCTTTCCTGGTGAGCTATGTGCGCAAGCGTGATCCGAAGGAAGATTTTTACTGGGACGAATACCTGTTTTACCACCCTGAATTTGATTATTACATCACACTTGCCGATCTGGATGGATACTGGATGATGATCTACCTCAATGAGGTACAGGATCAGTACAACATTACCAAGAACACAACCAGCTATTACGACAACCCGTTCCTCAGTTACCAGTTTGAACTGGTATATGCAGAGGGAGAATTTAACTGGGACATTGCGGGCGACGAGCAGTTGGTGACCAACGAATATGTGACCGGTGCTACAGTTATGGTCAATGAGACAGGGCTGGGAAAGTCGGAGTGGTACAAGGCCTATTTTATGACCCCGGTCGAGGTGGCAGAAAGTCTGGACATACCTATGGAACTACTTTCGCCTCGTAAATATTTTAATCCTGC
>CANCOG010000451.1 GCA_947379685.1 Flavipsychrobacter stenotrophus
ATTCCGTTATCATGAAAAGTAACGTGGTTGTAGTTGATACCACCAAGTATACGCTTGTGTCATCGGCCGACCAGCTGAACAGCGGCATTTATGTATATAGTTATGCTCCGTCGCTACCTGCAATAAGGCACAACGGAGATTTCGCCCCGGGTGTTACTATTGTGGGTATGACCGGAAAGGGATATTTAAGAAAAATTGTTTCGGTTAATGCCGAGTCAGAGACCATAACCCTGAACACTACACAAGGCAGGCTGGAAGACGTTTTCCAGCAGGGTAAGTTCAGCTTTACAACTGGTTTTGCTTCATTGGGTAATTCAGGTAATTCATTTGTGACAGGCTTGAGTAACAGATTGTTATACAGTGATGAAAAAGTTGCCGTGAAAATTGAAAGTGGCAATGTGGCTATAAACCCCGACTGGAATTATTCTATGCAGTTCCAGAACGGAGTGTTGACCAATTTCGGTGCCACAAGTACATCAGGTAGTTTAAACGCTACCCTGAAATTAAATGTGAATGCAATTGGCGCATCTTCCTTTAATGTGACAGATACACTGGGTACTGTGTCAAAGACTATGTTCAGATGGATTGGGTCTGTACCAGTGATCATTACTACAGATATTTACCTTATTGGACATGCTGCCGGAAATACAAATGGGTTGCTGAATAACACTGTTACTGTGACCAACAGCAATAATTTCAATGTAGCAACAACATACGCGGCTGGTACATGGCAAAACAATTATCATTTTACGCCGGTTTCTTCGCTCACAGGTAACGTTTCTTCTGGTGGCCATGCTATGGAGGCCAGCATAAATATTGTTCCTGTAATGGATGTGCGTTTTTATGGAGCTATCGCATCTGCTGCGTCGTTCCCATTGAATACAAACATGACAGGCAACATGTCCGCTACTACATCCGACTGGGATTTTGTTGCTGATTATAAATCTTTACATGCTATCAGCGAAAATGCTGCCGTATTGGGTTATTCAATGCCTGATTTTAATGATGTAAAAAGCGAAGACAGTGCTACTTATAATACGCCTGTGCTTGTGGTAAAAACTTCAGGCGATTTTCAATATGGCCCTGGTGGACAATATCTTGCTCAGCCAATAACTGTAAAAGTTACTGACAGTAAGGGCAATGTTCAGGCGGGTGTTCCTGTGCACTTTACAGTGTTGACTGGCAGTGGAAGCTTAACCTATGACATGATGGCCTCCGATGGCAATGGAATGGCGCGGGGATACTGGAAGTTAGGTTATGGTGGCGGTGTACAAACAGTGCAGGTTGCTGTAAGAAAATCTAACGGAAGCAATATTTCGGGCTCACCAATAATTTTCACTGCAAACTAATTTCAGCCGGGAGCGGGTTCTTACAATAATAGTTTTGCCGTTACTTCAGTTTTTTTTTCCTTGGGCAGGGGAGTCGCCTCCATGCCTATCATTCTTTTTACAAAACGCAGGTTGTGCGTCCTTCTTTTCAGGGAAATACTGATAATACCCGCCGGGTCTATTCTGTCAATAACTACGTGGCCCGATGAGTCGGTTGCATGAATGATATTTTGGTTGTCGAGCAGCATTCCTACGTGGGTTATGCGCCCGTCTTTATCATCGAAAAACGCAAGGTCACCGCATTCCGCATATTGCAGGAAATCAACAATCGAACCCTTCTCAGCTTGTTGACTGGCATCGCGTGGAATTGGTGTATTGCACAACTTGTATGCCATTTGTGTAAGGCCAGAGCAATCAATTCCGGCCAGGCTGCGGCCACCCCATAAATATGGGGCATTTATGTAAGCCATTGCTGCTTTTTTCAGTAATTCCGGTGTAATAGTTAACTCACCTACCTTCAATTTTTTGCCCCTGAAACGGCCTGAATCTATTGTAGAAAGGATGTTTGTTTTTTTGAGATTAACCAGTTCGCTGCCATAGGGTACCAGCATTTCGTTGGCTTCAAATATCATTTTCCCACTATGGCTCCCACTCAGGTATTTTACTGGCTTTTTGTAAGCTTTTGGTGCCAGTTCGCTTAACTGAGAGAGCCTGCACCAGCCTTCATAGTTATCCCACGCGCAACGGATACGCGCCCACTCCCTGTTGGATTCGAGCACAAGTGCTTTTTCACCATATAGCAATTGTGTAGTTTGCTCGGCGCGGTGACTGGGTTCAGATCTCACGGGTATTACAGCAACATTACAAAAACCGGATATTAAGGCCATGGTCAGTATAATTATATTAGGCGGCAGGTTATGTACTTCAGCATAAAGATATAATTAGGCAGTATCTTACAAACAGGAAGTTTTTAACATTGCAAAATTATAACTATTTGCGGGTAATTCCTTTACCGAAATGTTTTGTTAACTTAGCACGCTAAAGCCAAATCCTGCTGTTTAAAACACAGCAGCGATAGTGCATGACTATTAATCATATAAACGCATTAAAAAATTATGGATTCAACAATCGTAGCCGTCGTCGCGGCAGTCGCGGCGCTACTTATAGGTATATTTCTTGGTAAAATTGTATTTGCCAAGAACACACAAAAGCAAGTAGAAGACGCAGAAACACTTTCTAAGAAAATACTGGATGATGCAAAAAAGATGGCTGAAGATGCCAGAATTCATTCTGAAACACTGAAGGAGAATAAATTGCTCGAAGCAAAGGAGCACTTTTCACAATTAAAATCGGCTTACGACAAAGACGTAACACAAAGGAGCCAGAAACTTGTTGAAGCTGAGAACAAATTGAAGCAGCAGCAACAAGGTGTAAATGATAAAACTGCAGCCCTTCAAAAACAAGTAACAGAGAACGAACAACTAAAAGAAAACCTTACCCGCCAGACGGAGGCGATGAACATCAAGCGTGTTGAGTTAGAGAAGCACCACGAAGAGCACGTTAAACGCCTGGAGAAAGTAGCTAACCTTTCTGCCGAGCAGGCGAAAATGGAGCTGATAGAAGTAGTTAAGGAGGAAGCGCGTACCCGTGCTATGGCGCATGTTAAGGACATAATGGAGGAAGCCAAGGTGAATGCCACCAAGGAAGCCAAGAAAATCATTATACAGAGCATTCAGCGTACGGCTGCCGAGCAGACCATCGAAAATGCTATTACGGTATTCAACCTGGAAAGCGACGAAATCAAGGGTCAGATCATTGGTCGTGAGGGTCGTAATATCCGTGCACTGGAAGCAGCAACCGGGGTTGACCTTATTATTGACGATACCCCTGAGGCAATAGTACTGAGTTGTTTCGATCCGTTCCGTCGTGAGGTAGCCCGTTTGGCATTACAGCGCCTCGTACAGGATGGCCGTATTCACCCTGCACGTATTGAAGAAGTAGTTGAAAAAACCAAGAAGCAGCTGGAAGAGCAGTTGATGGAAATAGGTGAGCGTACCATTATTGAACTGGGTATACACGGTCTGCATAAAGATCTGGTACGCATAGTCGGTAAAATGCGTTTCCGTTCGTCTTATGGACAGAACCTGCTGATGCACTCAAAGGAAACTGCGAATTTATGCGGTATAATGGCTGCAGAACTTGGACTTGGCAAGAAGGTAGTTCAGCTGGCCAAACGTGCCGGATTGCTGCATGATATTGGTAAGGTACCGGACGAAGAAACAGAATTGAGCCATGCATTGCTTGGTGCCAAACTCGCGGAAAAAGCGAATGAGCATCCTGCAATTGTAAATGCGATTGGCGCCCACCACGATGAAATGGAAATGACCTACATTATTTCTCCGATCATACAGGCTTGCGATGCCATTAGCGGTGCGCGCCCTGGTGCAAGAAGGGAAATGATGCAAAGCTATATGCAGCGCATTAAGGACCTGGAAAACCTCGCAATGGCATACAATGGTGTAGAGAAGGCTTATGCGATACAAGCTGGGCGTGAACTACGTGTAATTGTTGAGGCCGACAAGGTGAGCGATGCGGACAGTGACCGTCTCTCTTTCGAGATCGCCGACAAGATTCAAAAGGAAATGCAATATCCGGGCCAGATAAAAGTAACCGTTATCAGGGAACTGAGGGCGGTGAACATAGCCAGATAATTAGTAGAAATTTGATAAAATGATTAGCTCCTGCCGCGTTTGCGGCGGGAGCTTTTTTATGGTGGTGTTTGGGGGCGGAGGCCTTTTTGGCATTAACTAGAGGGGGTATCTAATTAAGAACCCGGTAGAGAACTTCTCGACCTCCCTTCAATAGTTTTGGCCGGGAAGATCTTCTGTGTTGATTTGTGCCGGATCTTACAGATTCTTAGGGGGCTTAGCATGCAGTTTGGCTACCTGATGTCCACATTTTACTTTCTGGTTAATTCTTGAGGAGTATCATCTCTAACTCCTAACTTTTTTTGCCGAACACACCTGCATTGATCGTTTACTCCAATTATATTCCATTTGGGCGTCAGCCACAACCCAACGTCAGAATACAAGGCGCAGTTTTTTAAGCCAACTATTTTAAAGGACAAATAGCAGAAAAAAGCAGCCACAAAATGTGGCTGCTCAATGATGTTATTAAGAATAAAATTAGTTAAGTTTCTCGTTCCAGTTGTAGGAATCGTAGTCATTGTACCAGGCTGATTCATGCCACTTGCCTGAGAAAGGCAAAATGATAAAGGAAAGCA
>CANCOG010000452.1 GCA_947379685.1 Flavipsychrobacter stenotrophus
AAAATCGCGAATAATGGAAAAGAGGCTATTGAGCAGATGACAAATAACCCTATTGATGCTGTGCTGATGGATATACAGATGCCGGAAATGGACGGGCTTGAAGCGACTGTTCACATCAGGAAGGTGATGAACAGTAATGTGCCAATAATAGGATTGACTGCCAATACATTAGAAGGCGAAAAATTGAAGTGCGTTAACGCGGGAATGAACACTTGTGTATCGAAACCATTTGAACCGGCCGAATTGTGTAAATTGATTTTGCAACTAACTGAAAATTAAAATAACCCCATGTCTGACAGGCTACCATTAGTTGATTTGAGCTATTTGCTGGATATTTCAGGAAATGACACATCGTATGTTGCCGAAGTAACGGGGATATTTATAGACACGATGACAACAGGGCTTCCCCTATTGTTGCAACTTGCGCAGGATGCCACCGATTATGACCAAATACATAAGCAGGCACATTTTTTGAAATCGAGCGCGGGCATTATAAAGGTCAGGGAAAACTATGAACACCTGGTGAAAATCAATGCAATGTCGCTTCAAAAAGCTGGAATAACGGAAATACAGGATCTTGTAGCCCAAATTTGCGAAAATTTTGAAGAAGCAAGGGAAGAATTAACAAATATAAGAAACAGCGGTGGTGACTCATGAATTATTGAGCTAGCACAACCATAAAATACTGAAAATCAATCACCAATCGTAAATTGGCGACTTTTTCAAGATGCTATAATACCAACAATGTTTATCCAATATTCCATTCTGGCGCTGAGTTTTTATATTTTTTTAGGACCGGAACCCACTACCTGATAAATTAGTAAACTTTATTCTGTTACAAGCCCGTACCTTTGCACCCTCAAAAAAATGCGTTACAATCATGCAACATAAATCAGGGCCTTCATCCGGAAGGCAAAATAATAATAGTAACTCGCAAGGATTTAAGCGCAAAAAGGTAAGTGGCCCAGGAACCCCTTATGCTAAAAGTGGTGGCGAAAAACGAAGCGGCTCGTCATTTGACAAAGACAAGAAAAACGAAGGTGGGTTCGCGAAAAGGGATTTCACTTCATCTGAAGGACAGGGTGAAAAAAGGCCTTTCAGAAAAACCGACGATAAAAAACCGTTTCAGAGGAGCAGCGATAGCTCGTTTGGAAAGAGTGCCGGCGATAAGCCATTTGGTAAAAGGCCTCCAAGGAGTTTTGATGGTCCCGACCAACCCCGGAGGAGTGATGATGATGCAAGTGGAGAAAAAAGGCCTTTCAGAAAAACAGAGGGTGGAAAACCATTTGAACGTAAGGCACCGGGCCGCAAGTTCGATGGACCTCGCAATGAATCAGGCGAAGGACGTCCGTCCCGTTTCGAAAGAAAGGACAATGACGGCGCAGAAGGCAAGCGCCCATTCAGCCGCGACGAGAAAAAATCATATAGCAGGGACGACAAGAAACCATTCAGCCGCGATGACAAGAAACCATTTAGCAGGGACGATAAAAAACCCTACAAAAAGGACGACCGCAGCAGTACAGATGAAAAACGCCCATTTAAACCATATTCGAAAGAAGGTTTCAGTCCTCGCATAGAAGACGATTCAAGAAAAAGAAAAACTGATAAAAGTGGTGATGGAGGTTCCTTTAATAAAGGAGCAGACCGTCCTGTACGCAAGAGAATAGACAAAACCGATGAAAAGCGACCTTTCAAAAGGCCTGCTGGCAGCGGTGGAAGTGGAGATGATAAAAAAAAACAAAGGCCGGACCACGATCAGCAAATGCAGCTCCTCTCAAAAAAAATCCTTCACGAGGACGACGATGATGATTTTGATGAAGAAGCAATAAATGCCGGCATTCCGAAGAAGAGGACCAAGGCTCCAAAAGAGGAAGGGTCTGACAACATGCCTTTGAACAAGTACCTGGCACACAGCGGGGTATGCAGCAGAAGAGATGCCGCGAACCTGGTAAGGGAAGGTAAAGTAAAGGTTAACGATGTACTTGTACTAGACCCGGGGCACAAAGTTTTACCTGCAGATGTGGTTACCATGGGCGATAAGAAGTTAACGATCCAGAAAGGGATGGTTTATATTTTATTGAATAAGCCTAAGGACTATATTACCACTAATGAAGATCCTCAGGGTCGCAAAACTGTAATGGACCTTGTGGAAGGAGCTGATGCAGAAAGGTTGTTCCCTGTTGGGCGTTTGGACCGCAACACCTCGGGATTGCTGCTTATTACAAATGATGGCGACCTTACCCAGAAACTAGCCCACCCGGCGTACAACATTAAAAAGGTTTACCACGTAACACTGGATAAGCCGCTTACAAAAGCTGACTCTGAAAAGATCATTGCCGGCCTGGAACTGGAAGACGGTATTGCGCAGGTGGATGCGCTTGCCTTCCTTGAAGCTAAGAACGAATTGGGTATAGAAATTCATAGTGGAAAAAACAGGATCGTACGCCGTATATTTGAGTCACTCGGATATGTTGTTGAGAAACTGGACCGTATGATGTACGCAGGCCTTACCAAGAAAAACCTGCCCCGCGGCAAATGGCGCTACCTCAACGAGCGTGAAATAATATTACTTAAACATTTCAAATCATAGTTCATAATTCCCACAAGGAACACCGGACATTAAAGATGCAAAAGGATAAAATGGATCATTTCATTTTATCCTTTTTACTTTTAAACAAGTAGCACTTCCACTGCGCGTTCCGTAATAACGGCGCAACTTGTTAGGGTTACTAACCACATTGAGCAGATTAGTATATTTTTGCCGGGTCGGAACAACCTTCAGATCGTGATATGAAAAAATCAATTCCTTTTTACGCATTACTATTCCTTGTCTTTCTTCCGCTTGCAGGATTTTGCCAATTGAATTCGAACGCGCTTAACGGCGACAATATGGCGCTAAAGTATCTGGTAAAGGAGCCAAAAATTATGAACCAGAAGACACCGGTAATCATCTTATTACATGGAACCGGCAGCAATGAAAAAGACCTATTCAACCTTTCGGAAAAATTGCCTCAGGATGCCCTGATAATTTCAGCAAGGGCTCCGATCACTCTAGCGCAAAATTCCTACACCTGGTATCATATTGATTTCAAAACGGGAGCACCATCCATTAACAATGGCGAGGCCGAGGCCAGCCGGAAACTTATCCTGCAATTCATTGACCAGGTAATAAAAAAATACAATGCCGACCCGCATCATGTATACCTCATGGGTTTTAGCCAGGGTGCCATTATGAGCTATAGCATAGCCCTCACAAAGCCTGAAAAAGTAAGGGGAATACTTGCCCTCAGCGGCCGCATACTTGATGAATCAAAGAAAATGACCGTAGGCAGGGATAAATTCAAAAACCTCTCAGTATTCATTGCCCACGGCACGAACGACAAGGTATTGCCTATCACCTATGCAAAGGATGCAATAGCCTACATCAAGAAACAGAAGATCAAGAACGCATATCACGAGTACCCCATGCAGCACGAGATCTCTATAGCCGAACTAAATGACATACAGGCATGGTTCGGACAAGATCTTGCTACAAATAAATAAGCAAAAAAAGTCAGTTTAAGCCTTTGGGCTACTGGTACCTGGGGTGAAATTTCTCCAACGTCTGACGCAGGTATTTTTTATCGAGATGGGTATAAATTTCAGTGGTGGTAATACTCGCATGCCCCATCATTTCCTGAACGGCCCTGAGGTCGGCACCTGCTTCTACCAGGTGGGTTGCAAATGAATGCCGCAAGGTATGCGGGTGTATTTCTCCGGGTATTCCGGCTTTTAGTGCCAGATCTCTGATAATGTAAAACACCATTACCCTGGTGAGCCCCGCTCCCCTCCTATTCAGGAACAAAGTATCCTCACTACCTTTCTTAATGACAGGAAACAATTTCCTGACGTGCTCTGTGTAGATCCTGATATGCTTTATTGCGGTAGCTCCAATAGGCACAAGCCGCTCCTTATCGCCCTTACCCGTTACCCGTAAAAACTCGACATCAAGATACATATTAGAAATCAGCAGACCGACAAGCTCACTCACCCGCAGGCCGCAACTGTACATGGTTTCCAGCATTGCGCGGTTCCGCAGCCCCTCGGGAGTGCTATGGTCGATGGCTGCAAACATTTTATCAATATCCTGTATGCTCAGTACATGGGGCAACGAACGTTTTTGCTTAGGCAGGTCAAGTAATTCAGTGGGGTCCTTTTTGACCATTTCTTCAAGGATCATAAACCTGAAAAAAGCGCGAATCCCGCTTACTATGCGCCCCTGCGAATTGGCCGAAAGCCCCAGCTCATTAATGGTAACCAGGAAGGACCGCAGGTGGATGATTTGAATTGCTTCTGCTGCAAGCCCGGGGTATGCGTCCTGAATATGATCACGTAACATACCTACATCATGCAAGTAAGCCTCTATGGTATTGTCGGACATGGAGCGCTCCAGCCGCAGATAAGCCTTAAAACCCTTCAGGTAAGATTCCCACATAATAACATGCAAATTACGGATTTGGACTCACCAACGACGCAATACAATTCAGCTATTGAATAACTACCTTTGGTGCCAACTATACTCACCAAAACACCTGTTTCTAAAACGCTTAAAACACTGGCTATGCTGCACCT
>CANCOG010000453.1 GCA_947379685.1 Flavipsychrobacter stenotrophus
GACGGGAGTCGGTGATAGCCAATGTCTAAATACAGGTCAATCAGTAAAATGGTGAACATACGTGAGGAGGAAAAACTTCATGTACGGTACTTACTTATCTATTATTTTCTTCAGGGTGTTGGGCTGGCGCTTTTTTCAACTGTTGCCAATTCGCTGTTCCTTTCTTCTTTCAGTGCTGAAGAATTGCCGGTGGCCTATATAGTGTCGGCAATAGCTATGCTGGTTTTCGGGAAGATCTATGAATATGTGGAGCATAAGTACTGGTCGTACAAAAGAGCTTTTCTTCTCATCATTATGGCGGCGTCGGTGCTGGTCATTTATTTGTTTTCGGCTGTGCATATTACAGCTTTGTGGCTTCCGTTCGCTTGCTTCATTTGGTACAGGGTAATTTTCAATGTCTGTGATTTAGAGTTCTGGGGGCTTTCAAGCCAGATATTTGATACGCGGCAGGCGAAAAGGTTGTTTGGCCTTATTAGCGCAGGGGAAGCTCCTGCAAAACTGATTGGTTATTTTTCGGCTTCGCTGCTGGTTCCAACAATAGGTTTGTTCAACTTGCTGCTCATTTCTTGTTCGGCGTTTTTTGCGGGTTTTTTCGTGCTCCGCAAATTACTGCGTTTGCAAGGGGCTCATAATGCCCACCATGAAGTGGGCCACAACCATGGGCATAATCATGGGGCACATCAGGGAAAGAAGCAATCGATATTGTTGCAATTATTTGGCTCTACGTTCATCATTGCACTAGGTTTATTGTATATAACGGGTTCCATTACACTTACGGTGGTTGACTTCTCCTTCCTGACGGAAGTCGAAGAGAAGTTCCACAGTGCAACTGAGCTGGCAAGGTTCTTCGGTCTGACCTTTGGTATCGGCAATGCGATCATTTTACTTTTCAAATTATTCTTTTCCGGCAGGGCTATTTCCTATCTTGGGCTGAAGGGGGCACTGCTTTCACTACCTATTTATGTTTTGCTGGTCGGCATTGTTATTGCTGCATCGGGCGCGATAAAGGAAATGGAATACCCGCTGATGGTGTTTTTTGTGATCTTGTTTATTGGCGCGGAATTGTTCAAGTCGATATTGTACGAACCGATATTTCTTACCCTTTCGCAACCGCTTTCGGTGCAATTGCGGCAGAAGGCGCACCTGGTGATCAGGGGATTTGTAGATCCGTTGGGGTTGGGGCTTACTGGTCTGGCTTTGTTCGGGATTTTGAAGTATACGGAGCATATTAACCTGTATAAAGCGGATTTTGCGATTCTTGGACTTACAGTAGTATGGATAGTTGCTGTGTTCATGACGTACCGGAAATATATGGGCACGTTACATACGGCGATATCGGGCCGTTTCATGGAGAATAAAGAGATTGACTTTAAGAATTCTGCCGCACGACAAATAATAAAGAGCAAGCTGGAAAGCAGTGTTCCTGAAGAGGTGATCTATGCCTACGAGATACTTTCGAAAAATGATGAAGAGTTCTTTAACAATGCGCTTGGCGGGCTGTTGCGGCATAAGGCTGCCGAAGTAAGGGAATATGCTCTTAAGCGACTTCCCCCCGCGACCGTTTTTACTGACACTGCGCTACTACAGGCAATGGCCACCAGTGACCCTAACCAGCATATAAGAGAACTTGCAACTGTAAAATACTGCTCTCACTATGATGACGAGTTTACGGGTGAGTACCAGCGGCTTCTGGAAAATGACGATCTCAAACTAAGGTATGCGTCTATTAAGGGCCTTATGGAAAGCGGCAATCTTGAGGCTATTATGACTGCAGGAGGTAAGCTGAATGAACTGCTTCAAAGTGACAACAGTGAGTTGCATATTACCGCCGCTTCGCTAATTGGCGACATGAAGTTCAAGAACTATTACAAGCCCTTGCTTCGTTTTTTTGAGAGTGACAATCTGCGACTGAAAAAGACGGCACTGGAGGCTGCAGGAAAGCTGACGAATATTCAGTTGCTGCCTCATCTTTTTGAGCTGCTGCAGGAAAAGAAACTGAAAAAAGATGTGATAGTTGCATTGAGCCATTATAAGGATGTTGCAATCACCTACCTGGCTGAAAATAAACAATTCCTGGCCAGGAACCCATTTAGTATTGTTAAGCTGTGTACACACATTGGCACCCAGAATGCAGCTTCTTATCTTTTAACCTTTGTATTACCCACCGCGGAAGCTGAATTGCTTGATGAATGTCTGAAGGGACTTTACCATCTGGAGCACCGGCACCTGGTACCGGATAAGTTGGTACTGGAACAAAAAATGCAGGAACAGGCAGAATTGATATTTATGCTGGCCTACCATTTTGACAAAAAAACGCTCAATAAACCTATAGTTGCTGAGGCATTTAACAGTGAGCTTAAAAACGCCCGACTGCGGCTGCTGTATCTGCTTTCGTTGCAGTATGACCGGAAGACTTTCCGGCAGATAATAGCGGCATTGAGCAAGGGGGCAAAGTACAAGAATGCCAATGCGCTGGAAATGCTGGATAACATACTGGAAAGTGTTCACCAGCAAAAGATACTGCCGGTTTTTGAGAATGTGGACATTAAGGCAACGAGGGAGCATCTTTCGAAATACCATACCATGCCAACTGATGCGCATGAAGGTCTGGAGTGGTTGTTCACTAAGAAGAACCAACAGTTCCTGGAGTGGACTTATGCTGTGATGCTGTTCAGCTGCTATGACCAGGTGCCCGTGGCAATATTGAATGAATACAAGGAGCATCCGAAACGTATATTCAGGGAACTGGCGGGGATGGCGCTCGATAATTTACAAAAGGGGAAAAAAGCTCACGATAAAGATTCAAACACACTTGCTATGTCTAGCCACCAACATTCGCATCAGGATTCGCTGATGGAGATAGAAAAAGTACTGGTACTCAAAAGTGTATCGATGTTTGCCGAGACCTCGGAAAGCATACTTTCGGGGATATCGGAGATCATGCGGGAACAACGGGTGGACAAGGGGTCGATCGTTTTTAAGGAGGGGGAACTGGGTGATTGTTTGTACATCATTTATGATGGTTTGATCTCCATTCATAATGAGGTGCAGGAATATGCGCGTATGGGTAAGCGGGAAATATTCGGGGAACTGGCGTTGCTGGACCCTGAGCCGAGGTCGGCGACGGCTACTACCCTATCGGATACGCTGCTGCTGAGAATTGACAAGGAGGATTTTGATGAGCTTATCGAGAATCAGCCGGAAATTGCACATGGTATTTTGAGTATACTTTCGAAGCGTATCAGGAACCAAAATAACCTGATACGGGATTTGAAGAATAAGTCGCTGGTGTAGCAAATTGTTAACCACGATTTGCGCGAAGTAAGAAAAGTACATTTAAAATGTACCAGATTCGCCTCGCCGTTTGTAAAGGCCTACATACTTTGTTAACTTAATTTATATACGGTGCCCCTGACTGCTTGATAACTATATAAACTGCTGAAAATGAACTGCACCCATTTGCTTATGCCCACCGCTTCTTTACTTTTCTTTGTGCTGCCGCAAAGAAAAGTAACAAAAGAAAGCGGCACTTTGGCAATAGCTCCGCAGGCCAAAGGAGCTATGCTGCGTGTTATTTGGGGTTGGTCAGCACATATGTACGACCCAACCTATATTAATGATATTTAGCCCTAGTTTCTCGCATTCAGTTCCATCCCATATCAATAAAAGGCGAAAGATCCGCCTTAGCGGCAGCTCAACTGAAAAAGAACGACCAGACAAATGTTTGCCTGGTCGGGCAGTTGTTGTTTTGATGGATGTGATAGTATATGATATATACCAAGTAGCCACTAACATTAGTAATAGCTCGTTGCCCGCTCAAAAAATAATCACCGTTTTCAATAAATTGCTTTCTTCCAATACACAATTATGGACAATTATTTTGAACTATACGAGTTACCGGAATCGTTTCACCCTGACCAGCAGAAGGTGAAGGCGAAATTTTATGAACTGAGCCGGCTGTATCACCCTGACCGGTTTGCGCAGGCTGAGGGTAGCCAGAAACTGGAAAGTCTGACTATGGCTTCGCTCAATAATAAGGCGTATAAGGCGCTGGGCAATGCGGATGCCACGATGGCTTACTTACTTAAACTAAGAGGGGTACTCAAGGACGAGGAGCCTAATACCCTCCCTCCCGCGTTCCTGATGGAGATGATGGATATTAATGAGGCGGTGAGTGATTTTGAGGCTGAACCCGATAACACTGCGGCCCGGGAGGCTGTAATTAATGGCATGAAGGAGCAGTTTGATGACTGGCTGGCTGTTGCTGAACAGCTGACGCAGCGGTTCGACAATGGCGAACAAAACGAACAATTACTCCTGCAGATAAAAGATATGTATTTTCGGAAAAAATACCTGTTGCGAATTCAGGAAAGAATTGATAAATTTGCAGCCCGCTAAAGCGCTGGTAGTTGAATTGTTGTTCATTATCATTTGCTTTCAAAAGCCTCGATGGCGGAATTGGTAGACGCGCTAGACTCAAAATCTGGTTATCGCAAGGTAGTGCAGGTTCGATTCCTGTTCGGGGCACAAAGCATCTCTTAGGAGATGCTTTTTTTATGTCTAAATGATTGAAAATCAATACTTTTTTTCCTTTAGTAATCTTTTGCTTT
>CANCOG010000454.1 GCA_947379685.1 Flavipsychrobacter stenotrophus
CGATGCCGCTTCAATGCCATAAATCCCGGGTCCCATTTCAATTACATTCAGGTATACTTCCAAAATACGTTTCTTGCCCCAGGTCCATTCTATCAATTTTGTGTAAAAAAACTCTGGCACCTTACGAATGTAACGCCCAATTCCGGTCCCCTGCCAGAGAAAAACATTTTTCGCGGTTTGCTGGCTTATAGTGCTGGCCCCGGCCCCCTTGGGTAATTTCTTTTTTCGTTTCGAAGGCTTTGCGTTCATGCTTTTGTCAATCGATTTCCAGTCGAACCCGCCATGCTCGGCAAATCGCTGATCTTCACTAGCCAATGCAGCCAGTTTTACATTTCTCGATATGTTTTCCCAGCTTACATAGTCTCGTTTAAGCCCGTAGCCCGTACACAGGTCAACAAATTGGGTAACGGTTACAGGCGGCCAAACCCACCGGCACAGTACAGTATAAACTATCGAGGATAGGAACAGGATTAAGATAACCCTGAACGTATATTTTAATATTTTCCTGCCCTTGCGGATTGTAATTTTACCCATACCCCCTAAAATAAGTATATAAAATTGTGCTACGTGAGTGAAGCGGGAGGCAAAATAGGCCAATTTGTCGACTATTGCTATTTTATCTTTCGCCGATTTACTGTGTAAAAACGGTCTACAAGCTACAAAAAGGGGATTTTATACATTGCGTTCATAAACTGTTTTGATTGTTATGAGTTAATGAAATTTTAATGCCTCTGATTTATCTGATTGGTTTAGATTTGTAGTTCCAAATTACCTGGAGCATATGAAACAGGAAGAAGTAAAAGCAGTTATTAAAGAACGAATTGAAGGGATAATTCGGTTAGGTGATTGTGTTGCAGATGGTTTTGATATTGAGACAATTGAGAAATTTAAGAGCGAGGTAAAAATGCTCCGCGCTTTTATGGGCTTTGTCCGAACCCATAAGGGCGAACGCGGCATGAGAATGGGCGAGAAATGCAGATTTATTTATCAGGTTGCAGGTGCCATGCTGGAAGCTCAAATCGAGTACAGTGAGTTAAAAAATAAAGGTTATGGTGATACAGATGTCGCGCAGCAATGGGCCACAGCTTATGATCGTGCCAAGGCAGAATGGTCGAAACATTATTCTGCCATTCATTTTCAAAAACTGGAACGCCAGTTGGTGGAATACAACTATTCAGGTATTCCCGGAGAGTTTATGGATAATTTTTTCAAAACGCACATGAAACGGGGGACGTTACAGAAGCACGAGGAGTAAGACCGGTTTGGCTGCGTAAAAGCCTTAAATTGAATTCTTAAGACAATTTTTGGGTGAATAGTACCACCCCTTTATATATTTATTCCTTCAGTATTTTAGTGGGCCATATTTTGTCATCGGTCCGTGGCTCCGAACCACTGTGTCCATTTACGTTATTCGAGACCCAGCTTCTGTAAGGGGGAGTAGCCAAAAGTGCTTGATTTTACTCTGGATTTTTCAAGCGTCGTCTTCCTCATGTTTTCTCTCTTTTTAATTTGAGTAACTTAGTTATTTGTTAGTTGCCGTTCCTTAAGGGATCAATATTTGTAAAAGAAAATGAATCACTAAGTCAGTATTTGATCCCAAAATTGGGTAAAAACAGATAATAAATATTGTAGTTTGTAGTGCATTGATTAATAGCATTTGCATGCTTTAATTATCTATGTGTTTTGCGAAAATTTTGGTAAGTTTCTCATAAAGCTGCAACATAATTGTTTTTTAATTAACGTAAATCCCGTAAATTCGCAATCCGATAAAAAAACAGGCTGTAGTAAACAAGCGAATAAAGTAGACAGTTTGTAACTTTTGGTTAAAAAAAAATGTATGGCAGTAGGTAGTAATCCAAAACCCAATTATGATCTTAAAAAAGAGTTACACCAGTATTTTGGTTTCGACTCATTTAAAGGTGAACAGGAAAAAATAATAAATAGTATCCTTTCAGGCACTGACACATTTGTGATCATGCCTACCGGCGGCGGTAAATCTTTGTGTTATCAGTTACCGGCATTATTGAGTGAAGGCGTTGCAATTATTGTGTCTCCCCTTATCGCGCTGATGAAAAATCAGGTCGATTTGATCAGGGGATACAGTAGTAAAGATAATATTGCACATTTTCTTAACTCGACATTAAGTAAGGCACAACAGAAAAAAGTAAAGTCCGACCTTACAGAAGGAAAAACAAAAATGCTTTACGTTGCACCTGAAACGCTTACAAAACAGGAAAACATTACTTTCTTCTCAGATCTGAATATTTCTTTCATAGCGGTTGATGAGGCACACTGTATTTCAGAATGGGGCCACGATTTTCGCCCGGAATACCGCAAGCTCCGTGGCATGATCAATGAGATCAATAAAGACCTCCCGATTATTGCCCTTACCGCTACTGCAACACCAAAAGTGCAGGACGATATTGTTAAAAATCTGGAACTGCAGAACCCCGATGTGTACATGGATTCATTTAACAGGCCAAACCTGTATTATGAAGTAGTACCTAAAACCAGTAAGGAACAGGTATTAAAGCACATTGTGAAGTTCATTAACTCAATGAAGGGTAAGAGTGGTATTATATATACGCTGAACCGGAAAACCACTGAAGAACTTGCCCAAACATTACATGCAAATGGCATTACTGCCGTTGCATACCATGCAGGTCTCGAAGCTCCGCTCAGGGCGCAGCGTCAGGATCAGTTCCTTCATGAAAAGGTTGATGTAATTGTCGCTACCATTGCGTTCGGTATGGGTATTGATAAGCCCGATGTACGTTTTGTAATGCACTACAACATCCCAAAATCGCTGGAAAACTACTATCAGGAGACTGGTCGTGCTGGTCGCGATGGCATGGAGGGGAAGTGTGTTCTTTATTATTCTTACAAGGATGTTCAGAAGCTCGAGCACCTCATGCGCGACAAGCCGCTGAGCGAGCGCGAAATGGGTGCCCAACTCATTTCTGAAACACTGGCATATGTTGAAAGCGGTGTGTGTCGCCGCAGATTGCTCTTGCATTATTTCGGAGAAGATTATAAGCAGGCTAATTGCGAAAACTGCGACAATTGCAGGCATCCTAAAGAAAAACTGGAAGTTAAGGACAGTGTAAAAATTACACTGGATACCATTAAAGAACTCGACGAGCGTTTTGGCATAGAATACGTGGTGAACATTATCCTCGGTAAGGCCAATCCGCAGATCCAGACGTTCAGGCACGATAAGCTAAAATCGTTTGGTAGTGGTCTTATCATGGAAATGGAAGCCAATTTCTGGTACTCCCTTATCAGACAGATGATTCTGGAAGGTATGATCAGGAAGGATATTGAAGAATATGGTCTCCTTAAGATCAACGAGCCTGGTCATAAATTCCTGAAGAAGCCATTTTCAATACAGGTTATCCTCAATCATAAGTACGAAGACGCTGTAGGCGATGACGATGAAATAAGCAGTGGCGGCGGTGCTCCGGCAACAACCGACCCTGTTTTGTTCGACATGCTGAAGAGTCTGCGCAAACAGATTGCTAAAGAAAAGAACCTCCCTCCATTCGTTATCTTCCTCGAAAACTCACTGGAAGACATGGCCACGAACTATCCTACCACGCTCGAAGAGCTGGAAAAGATACAGGGTGTGAGCAAGGGCAAGACCATACGTTATGGCAAGAAGTTCGTCGAATTGATTGCAAAGTATGTTGAAGAGAACGACGTAGTGAAGCCCGATGATTTCGTGATGAAGAGTGTCGTGAACAAAAGCGGCATGAAGGTGTTCATTATCCAGAATATTGATAAGAAGATACCTCTGGAAACCATCGCCAAGAACAAAGGCCTAACGATCCCAGATTTGTTGATAGAAATGGAAACTATCGTAGCCAGTGGTACCCGCCTCAACCTCGACTACTGCCTGGAGCAGGAACTCGATGAAGACGAGCAGGACGAAATTTTCGACTACTTCCGCAACAGCGCCGACGATAACATGGAAAACGCCTACGAAGAATTCCGCGATCGCGACGTAAGCATTGAGCACCTCAAAATGATGCGCATCAAGTTCATGAGCGAATACGCGAACTAAGTAAAAAAATAAAACTAAAAAATTAAAATGGCTCCTAAAATATGGAGCCATTTTTCGAGTAGGAAACTGAACAAATTAGCGACACCATGGGCTCAATCAATCGAAAAATATTGCTCCTGATCATTTACACTTTCGTGTCTGCTAATTTGTTTGCCCAAGCGCAATCTTTTCGGCTCCGATACCACCTGGTAGGTCTGGGAAGTAATCAATATTCATCCTTCCCCGTTATTGCAATTGATTCAACGCAGCTCCAGGTAAAGCTTTCCCGGGTCGTAAAGAACAAAGCAAAGCTCTCCGGAGTAATAAAATGCAAGGTTAAGATGCGGCAGACAAGCATCGATTCAATAGCAAGTTTGGTTGACCTCATTTCAGATACTTCAATCGTGATGCGCAATCCATGTATCATGAGCGGAGGCTTGCATCGAATGACAATTGTACACAATAGCAATAGAATTTCTTACCGGTTGGAGAATACCTTTGATAGAACTGCATTGAAAATTGCTTTTATATTGAATGAATACCTCCCTGATGATTGCAGAATTTA
>CANCOG010000455.1 GCA_947379685.1 Flavipsychrobacter stenotrophus
ATCAAACTAATGAAGAAGAAATAATACCATTGAAGGCGTTCTTCGTGGCCATTGGGCATAAGCCTAATTCCGATTTGTTTAAGGGCTTTCTCGATATGGACGAACAGGGTTACCTGATAACTCAACCCGGTTCGGCAAAAACAAATATCGAAGGTGTTTATGCTTGTGGCGATGTGCAGGACAAAATTTACCGTCAGGCTGTAAGTGCTGCTGGTAGTGGCTGTATGGCTGCCCTTGACGCCGAACGTTACCTCGGAGCGTTGGAGCATTGATAACGTTTAGTTTGCCATAAACAGGTATTAATTTTAATGAAGTAATCAGTTCCTCCTTAAATTTGGCGATTGATTGTTTTATTTTCGTTATTTGATGCGATTAATATATTTTTTTGTAAAAAAGTGCCGCCGGAATGCGGTTGATATTACATTGTAGCATATTTTTGTAGGCCGTTAACGAAAATTTTATTTTTGAGTTTCATTGCATTCATTTATTCTAAAATCTTTTTCATAAAATATGAAGCATGCAGAAGGCTATGTTAACCATGAAATAGAACATGGTATAGCAACCATAGAGTTTTTCCATCCGTCCAGCAACTCGCTGCCATCGGCCATTTTAACTGATCTTGCAAAAACGATCAATGATATAGGCATCGACAATCGCGTAAAAGTGATTGTACTGCGTAGCGCGGGCGACAGGGCTTTTTGTGCCGGTGCCTCGTTCGACGAGTTGATGTCCATCAGCAATGAAGCCGACGGTAAGAAATTCTTTAGCGGATTTGCACACGTAATTAATGCGATGCGCAAATGTCATAAACTCATCATAGGCCGCGTTCAGGGCAAGGCAGTTGGTGGAGCTGTGGGTGTTATTGCTGCATGTGATTACAGCATTGCTACAGAAGATGCTTCTGTTAAATTGAGCGAACTTGCAGTAGGTATCGGACCGTTTGTGGTAGGCCCTGCCGTAGAACGCAAAATAGGCCTTTCAGGCTACAGCCAGCTCGCTATCGACGCTACAGAATGGCGTTCAGCAGAGTGGGCTAAGCGCCATGGCCTGTATTCAGAAATTCATAAGAGCATTTCTGATGTTGATGACTCTATTAATAGCCTGGCCAGCCGTCTCGCACACAGCAGTCCCGATGCAATGCTCCAGTTAAAAAAAGTATTCTGGCACGGAACCGAACATTGGGATACATTGCTTTCTGACCGCGCAGCCATCAGTGGTCGCCTAGTCCTCAGCGACTTCACCCGCAACGCAATCAACGCATTCAAAGCCAAGCCTGCAAAGCAGGCGTAGGATAATAGTAATAATTACAAATGCCACAGGCTACCTTTTGGGTGGCCTGTGGCATTTGTATCTGTGGCTTAGTCAGAATGAAGTATTTCCATGCTTGGCACTTTCAGACTCCCGCTGGAATGGAGCGCTGCCTCCTGACCGCAGTAAATGGGCGCAACAGCTAGATTTTCCAACTCGCCAGTCAGTTCCGATAGCTAATGGAAGGCAACCAAGCCCGCCGCAGCTTTTTAGCAACGGCGAACTTTTATTATATTTGGGTGGCAGACTACCAAGAACGGGGATGTAGGAAGTAAGAAACCCCTTCCTAACACCCCTATAGACCATTACGATAGTGAAAGAGTTCAAGCCGAAGGAAAGCAATAAAAATGAAAATGAAAGATACAATCTATCTGCTAGCATTATTATTGAGCCATCAAATTGCGCAAGCAAAAAATGAAGTTTGGGTTTTGATAATGGATGCAAAATTGATGAAAAAAAACATCGTTCGTTTCCCGGAATCGATAAAAGATGTGCATCATATTAACTTACTTTCAGGAAAAGAAAGCTATGTGCTCTTAGAAGCAACAGATAGCACGAAACTTTCGCTTTTTTACGAAGCCTATATCAGGGGACGGAAGTTGTCAGATTTTCCATTTCCAACTTATGGATATACTAAAGGAGAATATGGGGAATCATTTATTGATGACTATAATGACACCTTTGTTAATAAATATTCTGACTATAGTGGAGTTTTCAATATTGATGGAAGATGGATTCTTTACGATAATTCCCGCGATACAAGTTATTGCTTTTGTCAGTACTGGACAAAAAACAATGTGATAGACAGCCTTTTAATTCAGTATGATTTACGCCGTAATGCTATTCAATATATGCGATACAAAAATGGTAAACGGCATGGATTACAGCTTACTTTTCGACCTAATGGAGATACCGTTTGTAACGAAACCTACAAAAATGGTATTCTGCAGGATTGTATTTGTTTTAATAAAGATAAAACGGTTTATGTCGAGCAATCTATGGAGCGAAGAATTAGAAGATTTCTTCATGAAGAAAATGGAAAAAATGTGATATTGGAATTTCAAATAGATACATTAAACCGGGATGATGGCCGGTATACGAAAAAAACAGATAAAGGGTTAATACAAGAGGAGGGATGGTATAGAAACGGCAAGGAAATTGGCGTCTGGAAATATTACAATGAAAGCGGAAAATTAATCGACACAGTGCAATATTAAGGCGGACGAGGTTACTTTAAAGTCCCAACTGGCGCGAGGAACCGCCGTTAAAATACGATCCCCTGTTTCCCGTAGTCTATAAAATTGAAAAATACTTTCCAGTTTACCGTTTCACAATTGCATTTTGATTGCCCCAAGGCATATTTATCAACTACTCAGTTAACTCCAATCCTGTAAAAAAATCCGTTGCCTTTGTACTGTATGCAATCAAAAATGGCATTATCAACTAGCAGCCCTGTTAAGCTGAAAGCCCATCCCCTTTCTCCTTTGGCATTATTTTTTAGCGGAAAAAATCAACCACATTAACCACTGATCGATTAATTTATGGAACACAAATATTCAAAAGGAGCCCAGGAAAAGGTAGAAAAAGTAATGCATGAAATGAACAAGGGTACGCTCAGAAGTGGTGGTTCAGGCAAGAAGGTGACTAGCAGGAAGCAGGCAATAGCCATTGGTCTGTCAGAGGCACGCGAAAAGGGAGAGAAAGTACCTCCTCCACCCCAAAAGCATGCCTCTAAAAAATAACAACGGCTATCTCTTGATCACATTGCCAGAGTAGACACCATTTACCTGTACCAGATACAGGCCTGCAGGATAGTCGCTCATGTCCAACTGGACTGTTTCGTTACTATATGACTGGTTGAGGAAAACCTTACCCTCAATATTCATCACAGTAATATGCTCTATCTTCTTGCTCGTCTCCGATCCTCCGGTTCCCGCAGGTTGGGCAAATGAAATAATGATGTCCTTATTTGTTGGGTTAGGGTAAATGCTGATTGAATTTTGGGTTGCGGCAGCTATAGTATTGTTGGCTGATTTTTGTTCCGCTCCCGAAGAAGCGTGCGCAACTTCACCTACAACTACTGTTGGCACAGGATTCCTTTGAGCAGCAGGAAAGAGGACATTGTTCAATATTAGCCTGTACCCTGCAGAGTGTGGATATTTTGAAAGGTCAGTTGGCGGGTCTCCCACCATGTGACTATAATCTTCGGGGTCATGTCCTCCATAAAATGTCCAGGTGCCTTTGCCGTAATCTCCATGAAGGTATTTTGCTTCGCCAATGGAAACTAAGTTCTTTTGGGCTTCGTCACCCGAATAGTCCTGAATACCAGTAATACCTAATACCGAAGTTCCCGGCTTGAGTACATCCTTTCTAAACCCGGTTGTTTGGCCGCCAAAGCCACTGATCTTATCGGTGTGATTTTGGCAAAGCATGGAGGACACCAGATTGGCCTTCGATGGAAACGGAAACAGGTAGAAAAAATCATGATCCTTATCTATATGACGGTAGTATTTATCATCGATGTTGGAATGGCGATAGTCCCTCCTGTATGTTGATACTTCGAAATTCGTAAATGCCAGACAATTGGAAAAGTTCAGTTTGCCGTTTACATTTTCATCGATGCCATCGCCATCAAATACTTCGTCACAAATGTCTATTCCCTCGGCTGCAAGGGCAATGTCAAAGGTTTCAGTCGCTGAGCACATGGCAAACATGTTGCCACCTTTAACAACGAAATCTCTAAGTTTCTTTACCACTGCCAGCTGCATCTGTGATACTTTTTTGTATCCGTGTTTTGTCGCAAGATCTTCTAGCGTCTTTTTATCACGGAGATACCAATCTGTTCCCCTGTAGCTCGACCAGAATTTGCCATATTGCCCAGTGAAATCTTCATGATGCAGGTGTACCCAGTCGTACTTGTCCAGGTTTCCGGAAAGCACCTCATCAACATAAATTTTTTCGAAGGGCACTTCAGCATAGGTGAGGGCAAGTGTCACAGCATCGTCCCATGGTTCCTTGTTGGGTGGAGTGTATACGGCTATCTTCGGGGCCTTCTCCAGTGTTTTTACAGCTCCGTTAAATTTCGGGCTGTTGATCTCTTTGAGCACCTTTTTGTAATCATGGTTGCTGAGTATGGTAAAGGTGACCCCACGCTGCTTACACAATTGTTCCATTTCATTGTTGTCGTCAAATCCATAGCTGCCGCCGTGGTAGTTGAGCAGCCAGTCTACTTTAATGTGCTCATTCAACGCAGCGATGGCAATGCCGTACGCCTTCAAATGGTTGGCCTGCCCCTGTTC
>CANCOG010000456.1 GCA_947379685.1 Flavipsychrobacter stenotrophus
AGTACTCAATGCTAAAGATGAAAAAGGCGAAACCGAATTAACGGACATATATAACCCCTGGATCAAAATGTACAAAAGAGGAATAGGTACAGAAAGTTATCAGGGCGAGTGGAATCTCATTGACCAGATCATGATATCTGGCTCCTTCCTGAAAAACAACAACAATAAATGGAAATATTACAAAGAAGAGATATTTAATCGCGACTTTCTGGTGAACAAAATTGGCCAGTACAAGGGCCTCCCCCACCGCTCATTCGCCGGTCCAAAATGGATCAATGGTTATAGCGACCACTTCCCGGTTGTGATGTACTTTATTGAAAAGTAGTTTTTGGGGGAAGGTGAGGCTTGGTAGAGTTACAATATTAGTGCAGCGGATAGTTGTCCCAAGCCTTGAAGGTGTGGGACAACTATCGATAAATCTATATTTTCACCTTTACAAGGTAAAAATTGGGATAATATATCTTTCTGTTCTTTTCAAGGAAGTACCTTTTTGGTTTCCATTTGGTGATTTTCCTTAAAACTGCAATTACAGCATCATTACATGCCTTACAATCAGGAATGCGATCGAGAAAGCTGTATTTAATAGCCACTCCCTGCCGGTTAATATAAACTTCTACAAGTGCAGTGTTCCCAGCGTACCTTCGCATAGAGTCATTTATAATTAGGTTTTCCCTGATGAATTCGACATATTTCTCAGTGCCACCAATAAAACCACTATCATCGTCAATCAAATCTTCAATCGTAGGTGGAATTTCACTTTCTCTAATATCAACACATTTTTCCACGTATTTTTGACCGAAACTATCCATACATGCAAACACCGTAAGAAACAGAATTAAATTAATGCGTAAGACTTTGCCGTTAAAATTCATAGCTTCTTTCTCGGTAGTTTCTTTAAACTTAATATCTACAAAGTTATACGAGAAATCTGCAACTTGGGGCAACATCAAAATAGAGCAGCATCCGCATGCTGTATACATAAATCTAAATATTTCACTATTAATATTAGTTGTGGCACGCTGGTATCACAAACCTTTTTGGGCGAACCACAAGCTTTGCGCCCTCACTATTCCCTCCACCAATATCCCATTAATCAACCTTTGCGCTCCTCTGCGTAAAATCTCTGCGCCCTTTTGCGTGAACGCCCCCCTATTTGTTAAAACTTCCTTTATTTCAAAGAAGGAAACGCACGGATCAAAAAAAGCCATAGCTTTGTATCTCAAAGTGCTTTTATGCAGGCAAACAATAATGATGCAACACTGGAAGCGCTCCAGGAAATACGAAGCATAATGGACCGCTCGGCGCGTTTCGTTTCTCTTAGTGGCTGGAGTGGTATTTGGGCTGGTTTATCGGCACTGGTCGGCGCATTCATTGCCAGGGGCTGGCTCATGGACCCGGAATTTCAAACCATTGGCAAGCGCCTTGATACCACGCCCGATTATTTCGATCCGTTTTCTGTAAGGTTAATGATGCTGGGCATGGGTGTGTTCATCGTCGCATTGTGCGGTGCACTGTTCTTTACCTGGAGGAAAGCCCAGAGAAGTAATCAGTCGCTATGGAATACGGCCAGCAGACAATTGTTATATCAGGCTTTCTTCCCTTTGTTTGCAGGAGGTGTGTTCTGTGTAACCTTTGTATATTATGGTTGTGGCATGTTTGTGGGACCAGCCTGCCTGGTTTTTTACGGACTCTCACTCATAAGTGCCAGCAGGCATACATTGTCAGATATCCGTTACCTGGGTATGCTCGATGTGGCACTCGGATGTTGTAATTTGTTTTTCCCGGGATATGGATTGTATTTTTGGGCTGCCGGTTTTGGTGTACTGCATATAGTTTATGGTGCTGTGATGTGGAATAAATATGATAAATAAACGGCTATGGCTAACCCGATTGAACAACTGAATAAAGTATTTGACAGCCGTATACGTATTGGAATAATGAGTGCGCTTATGGTAAATGAAGAGGTCAATTTCAACGACCTTAAGGCACTTATTGAGGTTACCGACGGTAACCTGGCCACGCATTTAAAGACACTGGAAGAGCACGTATATATAAAGGTAGAAAAAGGGTTCATTGGCCGCAAAACAAATACAACCTACAAGATAACAAAAGCAGGGGAAACCGCGTTCAGGGCCCACCTCGATGCACTCGAGAAAATAATTAAAGGTTTGACCTAAAATTTTTTGCCAATTTTACTTTGCACTTAAAAGCACTTTCAAAAAATAAAAAGAACTAACATGGAAAAAGGACAAGAAACATTAACCCGCCTTATCATATATATAGGCGCAATTGTATTTATTTGCGTGATGCTGTTTTCAAGAGAGCACTAAAACAAATCACTATGACCACTCATCTGAAACAAAGACTTATAACATGGCTACCATTGGCGATAACCGTGTCCATGATCTACGGATTTGTTTACCTGGCCATCCAGCAAAACATCAGAATTGCAGCAAACGAAACCCCGTTGACTATTGCTGAAGACATACGCGGCCGGCTGGAAAAAGGAGCAACACCAGTACAGGCTGTGAAAGCACTGGAAGATGTTGATATGAAGAAGAGCCTTTCTCCATTTGCGACGGTGTACAACAATGCAGGCGCCATGATCTGGAGTTCTGCGCTACTAGATGGAAGAAAAGCCAAAATACCAATGGGTATTTTAACGACGGCAAAAGAAAAAGGCATCAATAAAATTACATGGGAACCTGCACCAGGTGCAAGAAATGCTATTGTGGTCCTACCCTACACGCTTGATGGTATCGACGGCTTCGTAATGGCTGGCCAGTCGATGCGGGAAGTACAGAACAGAATACAGGCAGTTGCCCAGCAGTTGCTTTTAGGCTGGATGGTTACGCTGGTACTGTCTTACTCATTAAGTCTGGCACAGCCATTCTTCAGAAAAGTTCTATGAACAAATCTTAAAGCTAACAACAATGAACACCAATAAAAATCTCTCCATACTATCAAGGGCGAATAGTTTCAGGTTTGCTTTTAACGGTTTGGCGGCGCTAATGAAAGAACCCAATGCCAAATTGCACCTGTTGGCAGCAATTGTTGTGATAATCGCCGGTTTTTTGCAGCATATCAGTCACAGGCAGTGGATCGCTATTTCATTCGCAATTGGCCTGGTTTGGATCACAGAAGCCCTCAACACTTGCCTGGAAAAACTATGTGATTTCGCCTGCAAGGGCGAGCTTCACCCAGCCATCAAAACCATTAAGGACATTGCCGCAGGTGCTGTGCTGATTGCGTCCGTAACAAGTATTGTCATTGCCTGTATCATATTCATATTTTAAACAACCCAACCATGCAATTCATTAAAACCTACAAATGGCTGATACCCATGCTGGCATTTACTGCCGTATTACTTGCCTATCGGATAGTTTACACCCACACAATTGGCCTGTGCTTCATACCCTGGAATCTCTTCCTCGCTGGATTACCATTGATATTCAGCTACATGCTCAATAAAATTACCGACCGGAAAATTGCCTGGGGAATGTTTGGCCTTTGGCTATTGTTCTTCCCCAATGCAATGTACATAGTCACGGACATGTTTCACCTGAAAGAAGGCTTGCATGTACCCCAATGGTTCGATCTGCTGATATTGTTTTCCGCCGCATTGAGCGGATTGATAATGGGCATGGTATCCCTGAACCAGGTAGAAAAGTTCCTGGTGAAAAAGCTTAACAGGAAATATGTCCCATTTATCGTATTCTCCCTTTTTCTCCTGTGTGGATATGGCGTTTACCTGGGCAGGTACGAACGCTGGAACAGCTGGGATATTTTTACAGAGCCATTTTCCCTGCTCCTGAACATTGGTCACGATGTACGCCACCCTTTCCAAAATCAGCAGAGTTGGATGCTGAGCCTGTTGTTTGCGGCCTGGTTGTATACACTATATGTATTCTCGAAAAAAGTAAGGATCGCTAATTGATGACAACTTTGCCAACATCAGTAACCTAATGATGATGGTGGTGAGATCCGTCCCTTTTATTCACACTTTCTATTTCCGATTTAAAGTACTTGATGGTGATCTCTCGCTTTTGTTTTGTTCTGCCATCGGTCAAAGTAACATTTTCCGATCGAACTATCTTGTTCATCGAAAGTTTGTAACGGGTTATCGTGTTAATATTCTGGTTGGCAGTAAGCCAGATCTCCGGACTTGGGTGAACTAATTTATACTGCAACTCACAAATATAAGGTGTACTAACCGGACCGCTCATTTCGCCGGACGTAGCCTTAGGAAAACTCTTTAGATATTTAATATGATCTATCTCATCAACACTCTTCAAACCAAACATATTAAGCTTGCGCATATCCTTATCGTATAATTCGTAATACCAGGTAGTGTCTCCCTTTCTCCTTTCACCATATTGGTAAAAGTCTGGAAACAAGAATACATTAGCATTTTTTGCAGAATCTGTAGCTGTCGTAGTACTTTCATTCTTCAATGCCTTGGGTACCACCTTCTCCTTGGCCTGCGCCGAAACTTGCGTCGTATGTCCGGAGATAATTAAGATGATGGTCGCAATAAGTACTTTCTTGATCGGCATATGGTAGTTAATTACAGAATAAAGTTAGTGGAAAACCACAGCGTAAAACT
>CANCOG010000457.1 GCA_947379685.1 Flavipsychrobacter stenotrophus
ACATTTACCACAATTTTGTTCAAATACAATTTTCCCCTGAGCAATTTGAGCTGCATTATATTTTTGATTCATTTCAGCCACTTCTTCGGCAGGTGAAAGTGATTTGGTCGGAGCCATCTTTTTACTACAGTCGGCCAGAAAAACGGATACCCCGCAAATAGCCAGGAGAACAACAATTTTTTTCATAATTATCTTTAAAATGCAAACCTAATCAAAAAGTAGAAATTCGCTGAAGTACATCTTGCAATTTCAATGCCCCCTTCCGCACCTTTCTCCCGACAGGCAGTTTTGCGCGAAACACTAAGTCTGCACCATTGGTTCATTGTCATTAAGTTAACTGGACTTTCTTTGCAGCTTTTTTTCGATTAAACTCCATTTTGATTGTACGAAAGTGAATTGCGGCTTAGCGTCTCTGCGCGAAACCTTAAGTCTGCTCATTAGGTGCCGGGATATACAACAAAATGAAATATACCCAATATTTCTACGCTAATTCCATATTTCCATATTATTTTTAGCACATGAAATTTCGCTTCCTTTCAGCTTTGGCCCTTTTAACGGTCAACACTTCTTTTGCACAGGACTCGGTTATGTTCCGCAAGATATCTGACGAAATCATGCTGCATGGCACTTGCTACGAAAATTTAAGAGTATTGTGCAAGAATGTTGGCAACCGTATAAGTGGTTCACCAGCAGCAGCTAAAGCAGTGCAATGGGGTGAAAAATGCATGAAGGAAGCCGGAGCCGATCACGTTTGGTTGCAAGCTGCCGATGTACCCTACTGGTATCGCGGCAAAGAAAGCCTGATGATAAAAATGGGTAATGGAGCCTACAAAAAAATGACCGCCCTCTCACTCGGCAACACCGAAGGAACTGGCGGTAAGCCACTTGAAGCACAGGTTGTACTCGTTCACAGCTACGAAGAATTCAATGCCCTCCCGGATGATGCTGTAAAAGGAAAGATCATTTTTTTCGATTACCGTTTCCGCCAGGATTTTGTATTCACCTTCCAGGGCTATGGCGATGGCGTTAAATACCGCTGGGCTAGTCCTTCTATAGCCGCAAAACGAGGTGCTGTTGGGGTCATAATCAGGTCGATGTCAACCGGGGCCGATGACTTCCCGCACACTGGCGGCATGCACTACAACGACTCTTTTAAGAAAATACCCGAAATGGCTCTGGGTAATTATAGTGCCGATTCTCTCGAACATTACCTGGCAAAAGGAACCGTAACGGCTAAAATGCAGTCCGACTGCCACATGAATGAAGAAAAAAGGCATTCTTATAATGTAATAGGCGAAATCACCGGCACCAAGTACCCCGATAGCATAATCACCGTCGGTGGTCACCTCGACTCATGGGACGTAGGCGAAGGCGCAAACGACGACGGCGCTGGCTGTGTGCAATCAATTGAAGTGCTGAGAGCAATTAAGGCGATCGGGCTGAAGCCCAAATACACCATCAGAGCGGTATTATTCATGAATGAAGAGAACGGCTTAAAGGGTGGCGAAGCCTATGCCGACTCTGCCAAAGCAAAACACGAGCACCATGCCCTTGCGATCGAAACTGATGCGGGTGGATTCTCTCCCCGTGGTATTGGTCTGGAAATGAGCGAAGTACAAAAGGAAAAAGTACGCGTCTTCAAAAACCTGTTCCTGGCCTATGGCGTGTATGATTTTAGCATTGAAGAAGGCGGAGCGGATATCGGCCCAATCCATAAAAAACTCAACACTCCCCTCGCAGGACTCATCCCCGACTCACAGCGCTACTTCGATGTTCACCACACCAACAACGACGTATTCGAAAACGTAAACCACCGCGAACTGAAACTAGGTGCTGCTGTGCTCACACAGTTTATATATCTGGCGAGTGAGCATGAGTTATTTTGATGGCTGAAGGGTTTGTTTTTTGCTTGCGTGGACATCGATTTTAAGAACTTTGAATAAGGGACAAGCACTGTGAATACTAAAATAAGAGCTTACCCACATAATCCAATCAAAAAAATGCCAAATCGGCTTACAATGGGGTTCGATAAGTTTACTGAAGTAGAAAAGACTCGCTTTCCGGAGGGAGAATTAAAAATAGATGCCGAATTAATATTATTTGAATCGAAAACGCCGTGCCAATGAAATACCTGACTTTGATTTTCATTTTGATGCCTTTGGTTTGTAGCGGACAGGCCGGGGGAGACAAAATAAATAGAAAGTTATTAGGTCAATGGGAAATAAAGAGTCACTATACAATTAAAAAGGGCAAAAAGGTGCGTCACAATATTGCTCCTAATAGAGGTCTGACATATGTTTTTTTAGAAAACAAGGATTTTATAATTTGGGATACAGGTAAGCAGATGGGGATAAAAGGGGAGACTATCGGTAAATGGGAAATCCTTGATTATGGAAAGAAAATTCATTTTTACCAAATACACGATATTAAAATAGATTCAGCCGATATAAACTATGGAATCAAAGATGCCGAAGCTGATTTTTATTCGATACTTTTGGATGTAAACAATAAATTTGTCGTACTTCGTTTTGATCATTTACTTGAAGATTCAACGTCGACAAGCACGTACATCCGCAAAAAGTAGTAATTCTCAACAGTACCAAGTACTAGCGCAGTACCATAATGTCCCTGGCGCGAGAGTTAGCCTAACGCGCTCTTGTTTAAAAGAAACTATTCTACCCATTGAAAAGGAAGTGCCACGTCATATTTGTAAGGTATTTTTAATGTTCCGTTTTTACTGACGTACCCCCACTTGCCATTCATTTGAGCTGCGGCAAAGCCGTTACAAAAACGCTCCATTCCTTCAAAGGCCAACCGGCGCGAGTTTGAGGTATAGCCTTGTGTTGAGCCAACTCGTGTCTAGCTAGTCGCGGCGGTTTGTAACCGCCGTAAAACGCCCAGCGCTAGAGTTAACGCAGCGCTCTCAAGTCTACCATTTAATCGGGTCTTCCACCCGATTAAGCACCCCTCCGCGCCCTCTGCCTTCTCCAACCAAAACATCAAAAAAAAACTCCGCGAAACTCTGCGAAATCCTCAGCGCTACTCTGCGGTTAAGCCCTTCAAATACATAACACACTTACACAATACATCACCACACATTAAACAAAAACCACTTACATACTTCCATTTTTACGAAACACAAAATTAACCATCAATAATTAACTAACTAACAATTAAGTAGACCCACTTATCCACAAATTTTTTGTACATGGTGTGCCGGAAAGTGTGTACCATGTGCCGAAAAACGGCACATCATGTATTTCCCAAAAACGCTTTTTACAAAACCAATGCACCTTTGGGAAGTAAAAAAACGCGACACATGGAACAAGCGATCAACAACAACACCGGCACCTTCGAGCTCATCGCCCTGAATATCTGTACCCAGCTCCTGGCCTTCCAGGAATCCATCACCAAACGCGAATCAGGCGCGCAATTCCCAACCATGCAGGAAACAGGCATGCTGGTCAAACTTATCAATTGCCTCGACAAACTCAGGAAACTCGCCGCCCCGTTCAAGGCTGCAAACACATTCAACCAATTCTTTAAATTCCTGGCAGCCGACGACAAAGAATTGGCCGCGCAGGTCAAAGCACGCTACAAAGTGTTTATGGAACAAAGCGAAGCCCCCACAATTGCAACAGAGCCTGAAACCCCCGAAACTGTGCCGCAGCAACCCACCGCATCACCCGCCAGCACAAATCAGCAAAATACCACGCCTCCCCAAAGACTTGAAATGAACAGAGTGTTCGAAGAAGACATGATCGTTTTGCGTAGTTCGAAAATCCAACCAGTGTATAGCACCGAGCCGCCATTTCGCGAGGACAACCTGGAAAAACACAAGTCATTGCTCCTTGATGCCACCGTTGACTGGCACCATACCGTCCGCATCGATGGCCATATCCGCAATGCCTGCTGGGCACGTTTCAACTTGTTCCAGTTCCTGCTCCCTCCCTGCGACCGTCGTTTCTTCCATCAGGAGATCAATTTCATGAAGATCTTTAATTTAGGTCAGGTCAATCAGGCAATTACAAAATTCCTGCTTGACAACCGGATTAAGTGATCAAGGTAATGAATCTGCAATGCTGCAATTTATAACATATAATTTGTCGCAATAACACCTGAGCGACGGCGCAGACATTGATCGCCCTCTATATTTTTGAAGGAAATGGTGCTAGCTTGGGGACTAAATTCATCATATGGGTGCGACTTTGCTGCTTCATTGAAAAATTTTAGCTTGAACATACCGGAAACTGCGCCTCTGAGACTTTGCGCGAAACCTCAATTTACTGAAAGTCACCCCCACTACGCCCCATGCTTACTATTCTTCGAAACATTCCGGACATCCCAGCTAACACGCTGGGTAAGCGGGTGCTGCCGAACGGTACAATCTTTTTTAATACATATTCCGCAGGAGATGGGTAGGCAACCATCGGTATGCACAAACATCTCAACGTGTTCACCAAAATTAACCCTGATCATTTCCTCCAGTATCTTAACCTCTTCGTGCCCCTGATGTATATTGAAATACCAGGGAATGGTGAGGTGGCAATCCAAGTGCAGAATACTGCCATACTTTATAATGCGCAGGTTATGTATG
>CANCOG010000458.1 GCA_947379685.1 Flavipsychrobacter stenotrophus
TTTCTTCCGGTTCAGTCGCAAAATAAAAGACTCTTCCCCTTAGAAAATCGTACCCCCTCTCACTCCAACTGTCAAAAACCTTCCATTTCTGAGGTACTGAATAAGCTGGATATATTTTATAAAATGAATCAATTACTATGTTAAGTTGCCGTTTACTTAAGCCGATATTTACGCTTTCAAAACCACCTAAAGTTCCGGCAGCACAAGACAAAAGAAGCAAAAATCCAATCATTAAAGTGACATTTTTCATCATTTCTACTTTTATAATCAAGTACCGTTGGCATTGCACCCCTTCGTAAATCAAAAACATCGGGCAAAATTGCTGTGCGCATTTGCATAAGGATCCTTCCGAATATTAAAGGATGCTGCCGACACCGCTATTGCCATTTCTACTAGGCAACTCTCAAAACTGATCGTCATCGGCTTAATAACGCAGTTACCTTTCCGGAAGCATATTCTTCCGGAAAGGTAAGAAAAACATTCAAATACCCCATCTGGCGCGAGTCTGGGGCGTGGGAAATGCGCGGAGCCGACTCGTGTCGAAGTAGTTTTGCCAGTTTGTAACTGGCATTATAATTATTGATATTGTAAAGGCGGTTACAAACCGCGCAGATTAGCTAGACACGAGTTAGCAAGCGCACTGGGCTAGGCCTCAAACTCGCGCCAGTTGAAGAATTATTATAATATATGGTGATGACCGACTACCAGGCATGAATCAGCCATCTCATTATAGCCTAATCTATGCTCTCAATTAATTTAAGTATCGTTTCATACTGCTCCATGTTAGCGCGAAAGTTGGTTCCCTGAATAAAACCACGTTGTCGCAAAGTTTCTAAAGGCCCTAAAGTAATTGGGAGTCGACCTTTAAGCAGAGGCTTACCGTTTGTAAATAAATTGTGGGTGAGTCTTATATCAACGCGCATTGTTATTTTATCATCTATTTGATGCCGCTTCCCGGTTACGTTTTCGACATTCCATAAATTCAAATCTTCTGATTTGTCGTTGACCTGATAAGGATTAGTAAGGATATCAGCTAGACCGTAGCAACCCGAAGCCGGACCACAAAGCCAAATAATAGCCTTATCTCCTTCCTTTATCTTATTGGTATGTTTTTTTACAAGCCAATTATTCAACCTTGTTTGATCAACAGAGGAATCAAAAAAATATGCGTCGGGGTTACCTTGGAAAATCCAATAGTTCATTCGTACTTGGTTTGAATTACGATGCAAAGATAGTAGGATTCAAATGTCTCCCTTCGTCCCTGAAAGTGTAAGCAAACAGTTCGCCGAAACAAAGCAATTGGCGCCAGCCAACTCGCCGGTCGGTTCCGATAGCCATCGGTAGGCATCCGTGCCCGCAGTAGGATAAAGCTACACCGAACTTTTATTATATTTGTTGGAGTGAGACTACGAGGGACAGATGCCGCATTATTCCCTACCTTTAGTAAAATTACCGCTATGTATCGTCAGTTCCTTTTTCTTAGCGTATTTGTAGCATTTTCAGCCAGTGGGTTAGCACAGACTGGTTTAGAAAACAATCCATTTCCAATTTCAAAGGCCACGCTGTTGCATAATTTCAAGATTGAAGGCCGTGATACAGCCGCTCACATAACTAAATGCGCTGTATCATTCCGGTCTAAGACGGGCGAATATTTTGGGCCGTATGTGGTAAAGGGCAATCAATTGACTGAAAAAGAACTCAATATAATCACCAGTCTGGATGCAGGTTCAAAGGTATATTTTGAGTCAATACAATGTGTTTATCTTGGCAAACACACGTTCTTAAGTCCCATGGTTTACGTGCTCAAATGGTGAAATTTATTTTGCTTCAACGGTGTCTTATTCAATGTCCCATTGCACGTAGTCTTCCCAAAGCATATATATAGAATGACATAACAGTTTGTAGGGAGTTGCGGTCAGCGCTCACTCTGCCTGCTCAAAAAATCTCCTTTTTCCATTGCTTTTCATCTGAGAAATTATTGCTGCTAAGCTTTGCAATAGCCCCGGCCTCCAAGCCGGGGTAAAACGCCTGCCATGGACGGCTTCAGCCAAAATATGCAGCTGGTGTGGCCAAAGCAGGTTGGTTCTAGTCAGCACCCCGGCCTGAAGGCCAATGTCATTTAGTTAAGGATTTTGTTGTTCGCCAGACGATTGTTCAACTCCTTCGGAGTAGGTGTTTTACGTTGCCTACCGCCGGTTTCACCGGCGGCTATTGTTGTTGAAGCCCTACGGGCTTCCCTAACTAAATGACATTGGCCTGAAGGCCGGGGCAACTGAAAAAGTTGTACGTGAGTTTGTGAATAATACAGGCTAAAAAGCGCAACTGTACGCTGCCTCAGGCAGGCAATGTCATTGACTTAACTGCGTTTTCTTTGCGGCTTTGCTTCAAATTAAACGGATCATGATTGAATAAACTGGGACCTGCGCCTCTGCGTCTTGGCGCGAAACCTTAAGTCAGGGACATTGCGCAGGCAGGGTTAAGTTTCTTTGCTACGACTAATTGCCCTACTAAAAATTCCCCCAATTGATAAAATATTAAATAATCTTTGTTAATTTACGCCCAAATAATACTCCCGCCTGGCGGGGGCTAATTTACATTGCATGAAACGACTCCTGATCTTAACTATCTCCCTTATTGGTTTATATTTACCTGCACGGTCACAAAAAGCACTGGGTGTTGCCACCGGTAACTGGTGCGGCATGGAGGCGATGTATATGAATCCGGCCAGCCTTGCTGATAATCATGATAAAATTGTGATCAGTTTCCTGGGTATTAATGCGGGTATTGATAACAGCCTTGGTAAAATAAACAGTATCCCGGCCATCAGAAAGTTCATTAAGGACGATAATGCCAATGTAAATGATGTATTCACCTATTCCAATAAAACTAAGTTCAGTTTACTTGCCCCGTATACCGAGGTAAGGGGGCCGGGCATAATGGTGAATGTACACCGCAAACATACCATCGCTTTCAGTACCCGCCTGAGAGGCGCCAATCAGTTCAATAATTTCGACCAGACATTATATAAGGCCATCCTCGATACGGGTTCTGTTTCCAAAGGAGACATCCACCTGCAGGCCCAGAATTTCAACTGGACAGCACAGAGCTGGTATGAAGCAGCCCTCAGCTGGGGCGGCATTGTGTTTGAAAAAGGTAATCACCAGATAAAGGCAGGCGTTACAGTACGTTACCTTGCCGGCATCGGTTACATTGGGCTGAAGGGCAGCAACCTGGATGCTAATTATATTAAGGACAGGGATTCTTTTTATGCAAACCACACCGATGTTCATTATTCCAGTAATGTACTTACTGCTCAAAATGCGATCGGTATTTCCAACAGTAATTTCTTCAGTCAGTTCCTTGGCAAGGCACAGGGCAGGGGCATTGGTGCCGACCTTGGTGTAGTGTATGATTACATCACCGATACCAACGCCGACAGGTATGACATGGATGGGCAGACCAATCTCCCAAACCCTAATGTGAACAGGTACAAGATTCGTGTTTCGGCATCGGTGACAGATATTGGCAACATCTTCTACAAAGGAAATAAGAACTATGGCCTGAACGTGACTGGAAACGGTGGATTCACTGGCAAAGATCTTTCAGACAACGTAAAAACATTTGAGGATTTCAAGAAGTACGCACTGGGTCATGGCTTTAATGCCGATACCGGTCATGCCGATACCAGACTGTACATGCCGGCTACGCTTATTCTGAGTGCCGATTACCATGCCTGGAAACAGATCTATGTGAACGGAACATTCATCACCAATCTGGCCAATCGCCAGAATTTTGGCAACTCCGTTTATGGTCAGTTTACCGTTACTCCTCGATATGATACTCGTCGTTACAGCGTAGGGTTGCCTATTACCTACAGTGCGCTTACCACAAATATGAAAATTGGTCTTGGTCTGCGTTACAAAGGGTTTTTCCTGGGTAGCGACGACATGCTGGTTGTATTTGCAAAGCACCAATATGGTATGAATTTTTACGCCGGCGGCTTCCTCACTTTGCATAACCGTATGCCAAAGGACAGGGATGGCGATCATATCTCCGATTGTAAGGACCGCTGCCCCGATGAGGCCGGCGACTGGCGCAACCACGGCTGTCCGCTTAAAGAAGGGAAGGATAAGCTGAATGACACAACAGACAATTGTCCTGAAGCTCAAGGTTTATCGGCCCCGGAGACACAAGTTGAAAAGGACACTGACGGCGACGGTATACCCGATAGCGAAGATGCCTGCCCAACTGTAGCTGGTGTTGCCTCTAACCACGGCTGCCCTGAAAAAAAAACTTTAAGAAGCAACAAGTAAATTTAAAAGAAGGGGTGATACCCTGGCACAAGGGAAGCAAGCACCTGCTGGACAAAGCAGATAGCATATTACTAGACCGGTTTGTTACCCTGTTAAATGAATACCCTGATCAAAACCTTGAAGTTGTCGCATATGCACCGGTAAACGGGAAACAGCATGCCGATTTGAAACTCGCAAAACGCTTTGCAAACACAGTTAAAGCCTTCGTGATGAACAAAGGGATAGGTGAAAAGCGGATAAGAGCATCCTGGAAAGCTACCGGAAAAAC
>CANCOG010000459.1 GCA_947379685.1 Flavipsychrobacter stenotrophus
GATACAACCCTGCTGTATTCGTCTATGAGAGATGCCGCGGCCGCCGTTGAAAAAGCTAAAGTAAATGTAGAACTTACGCGGCTGCAGTTCAACAGGGCCGACACATTGTATAAGGAGAAGGTCGCAGCCAAGGCTGATCATGATCTTGCCTACAGTAACTACAGATCCGCTCAGGCTGACCTGCTTTCAAGAGTCGCAGCTTTAGATCACGAGAAGACGAACCTTCGCTATACAACCATAAAGGCGCCCATCAATGGTACGGTTATTTCCCGTAATGTAGATGTGGGGCAAACGGTAATATCAAGTTTTAATGCACCTACATTGTTCACCATTGCCAATGACCTCAAACAGATGCAGGTGTTAGCTAATGTTGATGAAGCAGACATTGGACAGGTGAAGGTGGGACAGGAAACAGTATTCACGGTAGATGCCTTTCCCTACGATGCATTTATTGGAACGGTTGCACAGGTAAGGCTGCAACCAGTAGTCGTTCAAAATGTGAATAATTACATTGTGGTGATCAACGTTGCTAATCCGGACCTGAAATTGTTGCCGGGGCTTACAGCGAATATTACTATAAAGGTGAACGAGCACAAATATGTCCTCAAAGTTCCTGCAAATGCGATTCATTTTATGCCGCCTTCCGAAACTCTCACTGCCATGAAATTGCCTGATTCACTTCTTGAACAAGTGCAGGCCAGGAAAGTTGCCAGCAATGAAATTCCCAGGTCCGGTGACCAATGCTATGTGTGGGTTAAAAAGGGTGAAGCATTAACTCCTAGGCTTGTCGTCGTAGGGTTGTTTGACGGTAGCTATATTGAAGTGGCAGGAGACATTAAGAAGGGCGATGAAGTAGTTGTAGGAGCATTGGCAAAAGATGCGCAGACGGCATCTACTACGGCCAATAACCCGTTTATGCCGAAGATGCCATCCAAAAGAACCATGCGATAATATGAACTCGAAGCAGCCACTGATATCGGTAAAGAATCTCTCCAAAGCATATAAAATGGGGGGCGTGGAATTTTTGGCATTAAAAAATGCAACGCTGGACATCGAACCTGGTGCATTCGTTGCTATCATGGGCCCCAGTGGTTCAGGCAAATCAACTTTTATGAACATACTGGGGTGTCTCGACTATCCCACAAAGGGTGAGTACATGTTGGATGGGGTAGATGTGCTGAAGTTGGATAAAAATGAGTTGGCCGGATTGCGTAACCGTAAGATCGGTTTCATTTTTCAGTCATTCAATATACTCGCGCGCACCTCCGCAATTGAAAATGTTGAGTTGCCTATGTTGTATAACAGCACCATCAACACAAAGGATGGTAGGGCCAAGGCCATGGAAGCATTGACGGCAGTGGGCCTGGCAGACAGGGCAGAACATATGCCCAGCCAGCTTTCCGGCGGGCAGCAACAAAGAGTCGCTATAGCACGTTCGTTGGTAAATGATCCACTCGTAATAATGGCCGATGAACCTACAGGGAACCTGGATACAAGATCGAGCTATGAGATCATGGGTATTTTTCAACAACTAAATGATAAGGGTATAACTATAGTAATGGTGACCCACGAAACAGATATCGCTCAGTTTGCGCGCACCAATGTGATGTTCAGGGACGGGCAGATTGTTTCAAATGAGGCTGTGCCTGTCAGGAAAATAGCCACCGAAGAATTAATTAAACTACCCGTTGTAAACCCCTCCGATGTGCTGACATGAGAATTGTAAACCTTTTGAAGATCGCCTACCGGTCTCTCGCGAAAAACAAGATGAGGGTGTTGCTCACTATGCTCGGTATTATCATCGGAGTAGCATCTGTAATAGCCATGCTGGCTATAGGGCAGGGGTCAAAGCAAAATATACAATCTTCCGTCGCAAGCCTGGGGACCAATTCGGTAATGGTGTATCCGGGTTCCTCAGCTATGGGAGGGGTGCGTATGGGCGCCGGTTCATATTCGACGCTGACAGCTAAGGATGCCGATGCCATTATGGCCAAATGTGATTATGTGAGTGAAGTGACGCCTGTTGTGCAAAAGTCATCGCAGATAATTGCGGGCAACCAGAACTGGCATACCATGGTTGCAGGAGGAAGGACACAATACTTTACAATCAGAAACCTTACCATTGCAAGGGGCAATATTTTTTCAGCAAACGAAGAGCGTACCGCAGCAAAAGTCTGTGTGATCGGGCTTACTGTTTCTGAAAACTTGTTTGGTATGAACGGAGATCCTGTTGGTAAATTCATCCGCATCAACAGCATCCCCTTTAAAGTGATTGGTATCATGGATAGGAAGGGGCAGAATTCATTCGGGCAGGATCAGGACGATATAATTATTGCGCCTTTTTCAACTGTGCAGAAACGAATGCTTTCCAGTATGTTCGTAAATAGTATTCTCATATCGGCGAAATCTGAGGGTGAGATAGAAAAAGCGAAGGAACAGATAACGGGAATCCTTCGGATTCAGCATAAACTTCCTCCTTCCACCGAAGACGATTTTACTGTAAGGTCTCAGGCAGACATTGCCAATATTTTTGGGTCAATATCGAAGATCATGACAATACTGCTGGCGAGTATAGCCGGCATTTCGTTGCTGGTTGGTGGAATTGGTATTATGAACATCATGCTGGTTTCTGTAACCGAGCGCACACGTGAAATAGGTATAAGAATGGCGGTTGGTGCCCGTGGCAGGGATGTATTGGTTCAGTTTATGATCGAATCTATTTTCATCAGTTTTCTTGGCGGAATTATTGGCATAATTCTAGGTGTTGTAGCAGCAATGCTGGTAGGGCAGTTCGCCGGCTGGCCGGTGGTGATAACTGTATCCTCCATTCTGCTTTCCTTCGTCTTTTCAACGGCTGTAGGTCTGTTTTTTGGTTGGTATCCTGCCCGTAAGGCATCACACCTTAACCCTATTGATGCGTTAAGGTATGAGTAATTGTCTGTAGGAGTTTAAGACTTGACTAAAGTTCCGTTTACCGCTTCAAAAATTTGAGTACTTCCACACCTTGTTGTCCCCTGAGGTTGACAAAATATAGGCCAGGTGGTAAAGACTGGATATTCAACTGAGTAGTCGCTCTTGTCAGCTGTCCAGCAAGCATTTCCGTGCCTATGCTATTGGTTATTGTAAACGACTCAAAAGCCCCATCAGCCATTCTTATGTTCAGCACATCATTCGCCGGGTTGGGGTAGATGTCCGTTCTGGTATTGCTGGTTTTGGTGGTGACTTCATTTACAATGCAACCAATGGTATTCACTACCTGATTGGTCATAACTACTTCATTGTCGTCAAAGTAAATGCCAGCACGGTTGGCAATGTTGGTTCCATTTGTTAACCCCGCCTTGGTTTTGATGTTGAATATAACTGCACCGTCGCATTTGCCATGATGCGAACTGTCCAACAGATTAATGCCAGGGAAATCAAACTTTAAAATGTTGTGGCCGGCCGCGTCCCTGAGCTTGGAAATGTACATTTCGTGAGAGCTCATTACCATGCGCATGCTGGACACATCCACATTGCCGGAAAGCGTGTCCATCACATAAATATTATGGGCAGTGTCATTGCCTGTGTTCTCGAAATTAATGGTGTATTGTAATTCGGTTGGGGCGGTGCCGGAGGGAATGCAGGATGCGGGTTTCACGGCCATTTCATTGGGGTCAAAGCCGGCTCGTACGGTATCCACTGAATAGTACGTATTATTTGTTGTGTCAGCGTCTCCTGTTGTTGGCGTTACAATAAAGTCAGAATGCACTGTGTCGCCGACTGTCAGGAAAGTAGAGTTGTTCGCTTCATAGTGTAAATGAATTTGTCCAGGGGAGAATGATGACATTCCACTCAAACTCCAGAGAACCAAGTTGCCGGAGACAAAAACTGGACTTGGGCTTATGCCAGTTGGACCATTAAGATATTTTGGACTACAATGGGCAGAAACCATTGCCGTTATCGGCGTACAATAGTGGTTTTGGACGTAGATGTCGCACGACTGTAAGTGACGGCCTGTACCTGGAATTACTGAGTAGATTGAGAGGTCAAACGCAGAAGAAGTAGTACAATCAATCCCAACCATTTGAGAAGGTGCTGAATAGGCACTTGCACTGAGAGTGTCGAAGACGATTCCGGTTGTGGGGCAAGTGATATGAAACGAATAAGGTACGGCTACAACCTTAAAAGCATAGATGTCACCTGTTGTACCATAAGATGTGTAGTATAAACCGGAAGTAGCAGATATTGTGTCAATAGGAATGCCGTTTGAATCAATTTCTATCGATAGAGGTTGGAAATTGGTAATATCGGCACTGTCATCGATGCAATTGCTATTTCTATCAAGGTAGAAATTGACCGAAAAGGAATTGCACAATTTGTAATCATAGGAAAATGTAAGCGAGTCAATTGCGATTCCCGAATTATACAGCACTTGTCTAATTGAATAAGTGCCATTGGTATTATAGGAATAGTTAAAGAGTGCTGTGCCACTTGAACTAATTGCTACACTATCTGTTGCTCCATCTCCAAAATATGTTTTTACACTCATTGCTGTTGTGTAGCGGTTCGGGGCAACCCTAATTCGTGGCCCG
>CANCOG010000460.1 GCA_947379685.1 Flavipsychrobacter stenotrophus
GTTCAATTTGTTAGGTCCGTAGCTTCATTCGGTAGCCAAGATGTAACAACAATTGCCGACGGCGTAGGCAAATTTCTCGCAAAAAGAACAAAGGAAGAGTTGAATATTGCGTTTTTTGAGCGTTTTAATGAATATTTACTGTCTCACCCTGAGATTAAGCAGCTATTTCCCACTACTTCTGTATTCCTGAATGACATTTACAGGTATCAAGCTTCAAATATGTTATCAATGCTCAGGGCGGCATTTGAAAGTGACTTGAAGGCGATTTTAGGTAATATTGCGGCCATTGCCGATATAGATGAAAATGCACAATGCAAGTGCAATAAAGAAGGGCAAAACGTGAAATGCAGAGAGAGAATAAAGGTAATTAAGTCATTTTTTAATACAGAATACGGAAGAACTGTGATGGCTGCATTGGTAATTGCAGATGGAGCTGTGAGCAAAAAAAATCCAGCTGACATCCTATCCAATTTAGCGGGTAACAGGACCCTAAGTTCAATGAGTTCAGGTAACAAAATTGACAACGACATTATCAATTCGTTGAAATTATTGAATATATTTTCGGTCAGCTTACGAAGCAGCAAGGCAGGGGAAGTCTGGGTTACTCCAGATTTTACCGATGATGCAGTATTGAAGATTTATGCCGGTCTCGTCTATCAAAAGATTCTGAATGAGAAAATTACAAAAATCGAAGGTGTTGACATCCCTAGTGAATATGCAAAACTTGCAACAACAGATTTGAAAGCACTTAGAACCTATGTAGATGAATTATCTTATGGCTTCAATGACCTATCAGCCGACTATTTTACACTTAAGAAAGACAAAATCAAAGACACTACTAAGGAGTTGATTTTGGAGCATGCGCAAGTTTTTCTTGCCGATTTCAGGACAGTCTTGGAGTCGGGTTTTCAGTATAACACTATTAATCCTAATCTACCGTCACCCGGTCCTAAAGTACAATTCGTTTTCAACTGTGTAGATACCACTTTAAGTATTGCCGAAATGGTGCTGTCAAAAAACTATTATGGAGCGGTTTTGTCAACTGTTACTTTAATTGACCAAATTATGCAAAATCAAAACAGCCTAGAAAGTACTGGAAAATTTGCAGACTCGGCAAGTACAGCCTTTTTAAAATCACTGCGTAAGAATGACTATGGCAGAACTTTAGTTGTCAGATTAAGATCAAAGTCATGGAAATCTGAGAGGAAAATCAATAAGATAGCGACCTCGGATTTTTCTTATGCTGATGGTGTACTAACAATTAGCGGGGAAACGCATGCTGTACCAAGCGACCTAAAATCGGTGCTTGAATCAGTGAAGGACAATAAGGAGGGAATAAAGTCATCTCTAATCCAATATCTTGGATCTACAGACGAAATATCACTCACTAAGAAAAATTACGTTGCGTCCCTAATGAAGTACGGGAATTTCATGGCAGATATTGTCAATTCTGAGAATTCTGACGACGCTGAAAAGGCAATAGAAGCAGTTGCATTACCTGCCGGAAGTTCTTCAATCAAAAAAACTACAAACTTCAATATTGCGCTTCAAGCATACACTGGATTTGCGGGCACAAAGGATCCTGTTCACACTGATGTTTTCAACGGCATGTCAGTATCAGCTCCTATCGGTATTTCATTCAATTTTGGTTTGAAAAACTGGCACAATGCCTTTGACAAAGCTACGTGGGGTTCAGCCAGTATTTTTCTCTCGCTGGTGGATGTTGGGGCTATCGTAGCCTATCGTTTCAATAATCAAAATACCCAATTATCTGACTCAGTGAAGATCCGGCTAGAGAATATTTTTGCTCCAGGCGTGAACATTGTTTATGGCATACCTAAGGTGCCGCTTTCAATTGGAGGAGGATTGCAATATCAGGCATCGTTAAAGACGCTTAATACCAGCAATTTGGTTGTTACGGATAAAGCAGGATGGAGATGGCAGGTGTTTGTTGCAGTTGATTTGCCATTGTTAAATTTACATAGTTCTAAAAGATAGTTTTTACAGAAAAATCGATAAAGTAGTTTGTTGATTCATCTGGTAGCTAACAAGCGTATTTCTTTAACACAGTAAAAGACATTATTAAATGTATTCTTTTCATTAAAAATAACCTCGCACCATGTCCAGACAATCAATCATCGACAAAGCCAAGTCGCAAGTTGGCGTAAAAGAAAACCCGGCAGGGTCAAATAACACTGAGTACGGAGTTTGGTACGGGATTAACCACCAACCGTGGTGTGCTATTTTTGTAAGTTGGGTATATGACCAGGCAGGTCACCCATTGGGCAAGATCAATGGTCCAAATGGTTATGCGAGTTGTCAGGATGGATTCAATCATTGGAAAGCCAGTGGTGAACTGACTAACAACCCTCAGCCAGGTGACATTGTTTTGTTCGACTGGACTGGTGACGGTCATTGTGACCACACCGGAATATTTGTTTCGTGGATTGAAGAGGGCAAGACGCTGAACACAATTGAAGGCAATACTTCAGAAGGCAATGATAGCGATGGTGGTGCTGTAATGCCCCGGAAAAGAAAGAGGGGCTCGGTAAAAGCTTTTGTATCGCCTAAAGTGCTTGGAGCTGAAACTGGCAACACCGCTGTTAGCGATGATTTGGCTCTTGGGTCAGAAGGCAGCGCAGTAGCACAATTGCAAAAAGAGTTATTCAACAAAGGATATGCTGTTGTAGTAGATGGTGACTTCGGACCCAAAACAGAAGCTGCGCTGAAACAGTACCAGAAAGACAACAATCTTCCCGAGACTGGCATTTCCATTGATGGCCGGTTGCCTCAACCGCTGGTAGAAAATACCGGGGCTATTTTAAGACAGGGTAATTCAGGTGCATCGGTTGTGACACTTCAAAAGGCACTGATAGCTGCAGGCAGCCATCTTTCAGCCGACGGCGTTTTCGGAACTGGTACTTTCGCTGAAGTTGTAAAATTCCAGCAGAAGAATGGGTTAAAAGCAGATGGTATTGCAGGCCCTAAAACACTTGCAGCACTCGGTATTACGATAATATAAAACTCTCTACAAAACAAAAAAACAGCTGGCCTTCCCCGAAGACCAGCTGTTTTCATTTTATTCAGTATCATGCTTACACAATCTTCTTCCCCCTCATTGCATCTTTCAATGCCGCATCCATCACGCGTTCTGCATAGGGGCGGGAGACTTCGTTGAGTTGTTCAGTTTCTTTTTGGATGAGGTCTTTGTCGCGGGCTTCCATGGCTTCGCGGAGGAGTTCCATTTGGTTGATTGATTTCAGGAGCTCTTCCGGGGAAAGGACATCGCTGTGTTTGGCTATGAATTTCTCGGTGGTTTCGAGCATGAGCGTCGCTTCTGTGGTGGCTTCGGCGAGGGCGCGGCTTTGTATGTCCTCTTTGGCGTGGGTGAGGGAATCCATGAGCATGTTTTCTACGTCTTCGTCGGTGAGGCCGTACTGGGGTTTTACATCGATGCTTTGGGCAACTCCGCTGCGCAGTTCAGTGGCACTAACTTTAAGAATGCCATCAGCGTCAATCAGGAAAGTGACTTCGACCTTAGGCAGGCCGGCGGGCATTGCTGGTATGCCAGACAAGTTAAATTCAGCAAGTTTTCGGTTATGCTCTACGAGATCACGCTCTCCCTGAAAAACGGAAATACGCATTCCACCCTGACCGTCTTTTGAGGTTGTGTATTGTCTGCCGGCCTTTGTGGGTATTTTTGAATTACGAGGAATCAGTACGTCCATCAGTCCACCCATGGTTTCAATGCCGAGCGAAAGTGGCGTGACATCTAATAACAGCATTTCGGTGTTGTTGCCTGCAAGTATATCTGCCTGAACGGCTGCGCCGAGTGCAACTACTTCATCTGGGTTCAGTTCATCGAACAATTCCCTGCCAAAGAACTTTTTTACGGCTTCTTTTACAGCAGGCACCCTGGTAGAGCCGCCCACCATAACCACGGCGTCTATCTGTTCCACTTTCAATCCCGCATCACGAAGCGCACTCTTGCAAGATGCAATGGTACGGTCTACGAGCGGTTGAACGAGGTCAGTAAACTCCTGACGGGTAACGCGTACAGGTGTTCCGTTTATCTCTCCTTCAAAAACATCATTTGTCGTGAGGTGTTTCTTGGCCGCTTCTGCCGTAACCCTGAGTTGTTGTGCCAGGGCCTTATCTGGCGAGTTACCAAAACCCATCGAAGAATTATCGACACCCGGGTCCTCCTGCCAATACCGCACCAGCATGTTATCCATATCATCTCCACCCAGGTAAGTATCTCCATTGGTAGCCAATACTTCAAAAATTCCATTACTGATGGTCAGTATAGAAATATCGAATGTACCACCGCCCAGGTCGTACACGGCGATTGTTTTTTCTTCCTTGCCTTTAGCGCCTATGCCATAGGCCAGACTGGCAGCCGTTGGTTCGTTTATAATACGCAACACATCGAGCCCCGCCAGCCGGCCAGCATCGCGCGTGGCCTGTCTTTGTGCATCATTAAAGTAGGCAGGAACCGTTATCACGGCTTTCGAGACAGTAGTCTTCAGTATGTGCTCAGCACGTTTTTTCAACTCCTTCAG
>CANCOG010000461.1 GCA_947379685.1 Flavipsychrobacter stenotrophus
GTTGTCTATTATGGCGACCCGGTAAAGCAGAGCAGGGACCAAAGCGTAGTTACCGATACCATGGCATATCTCAATGCCGACGGGAAGCCCGAGGGACGTGGACTTGTGATACTCAACAGCAACTTGCAGCAAATCTCCTTCTTTTACAAGTTCGGGTATGATGATGTGTTTCTGAAAATGAAGTATGGGAGTAAGTACTGTTTTTCATCGAAACATTTTCAAATGGAGTACTATCCATTTGCGAAAAAATTGAATACTGCCATAAAAAAGCACGCTGATCGCATCCGGATATCAAAATAGACTATCCGGTCAAGTCCAACCCCGACCGGAAACCTTTAAGAAACGTTATAATAGGTGCGCTTAGTTCGCGTTCATTTTGGAATAACAATATTTCGTACTACTTTTAGGATAATGAATTTTTTGAATCTGGATGGTGGCCAGGAGAAGACGCCACCTGCTAAGGGTAAATTGCTGATTGCTGCACCTTTTATAGGCGATCCTAATTTTTCGCGCTCTGTAGTATTACTTTGCGAACATAGCAGTGAAGGCACTCTTGGGTTTGTACTCAATCAGCCTACAACATTAACCCTGGGGGATCTCATCATTGAATTGGAACGATATTCTCCGCCGCTGGTTGTATACCAGGGTGGTCCTGTTCAACCCGATACATTACATATTGTTCACCGGATGCCTGAACTGCTGGGAGGCGTAGAAATTGTGCCAGGTATCTTTTGGGGAGGATCTTACGAGGTACTTAAGGATGTGATCCGGAAAAATCAGCACAAGAGTTTCGGGCTCAAATTGTTCATCGGTTATTCCGGATGGGCTGCCGGCCAGCTGGACAAAGAAATGACTGAAGGTTCGTGGCTGGTGGGAGATGTTACTGCCGAACTCCTGTTTGAGGATGAAGCCCACACGGTTTGGAAGAAAGCCATCAGTATGCTGGGTAAAAACTATTCTTTCCTGGCGAATATGCCAATCGACCCGCAACTCAATTAAGTTTTACTAATTTTACCCCGTGAAATTAATCGCTAAATACTCGGTAGTATTTTTTATCCTGTCCTGCATGGTTTTTCCTTCCTGTAAGGATCACTCACTCGATCAGTTTGCTGATGTAAAAGGCACTTACTTTTCTATAAAAAAGTTCTCGCTCGATGAATGGACAACTCATGCAGGAGAGCCAATATCATTCCTGAGAAAGGAGATAAAGGATGGTGTGACAAAGGACAGTAGCTATACCAACGTTGAGAAAATGGACTGGCAGGAGATACTTAAAGTTTTTGTAGAGACCGATATCAGTGATCGAAAGTGGCTGGGGTATTATACTTTCAGCCAGTTTGATGACGATTTTGACAACACGCATAACTTCATGTATGTGGCGAACAGGAAGGAAATGTTTACCCAAAAGTTACTGATTACCATGGATGTAAATACCATGAAGGTAAAGGGCGTTTATATAGAGACTTTCAAGAGTTCGGTTTGGAATGAGCGGGTGCAGAAACTGTTATATGAGCCCGCGAAAACCATCCAGATACAGCAATATGATAAGCCTCTGATTGGCTCCAAAAAGGAGACGGTCATTAAGTATACTGCTATTCAATAGCATTTATTTGTTGGAATGAGTCGCGTGGACAATGGTTACATGTACTAAAGAATCATTCCCAGGTTTAAAATGGATTACATTAAAAAGGCACAGAAACATCTTTCTACTAATTACTAACTACTCAGTACTTACGAATAACGACTGCCTACTTCTACATAAATGACAAAAGCCGAATTCAACGGATTAATGCCTACCATTCCGCATCAGCCGGGGTGTTATAAGTATTACGATGAGTTTAAGGAGTTGCTTTATGTGGGGAAGGCTAAGGATCTTCGCAAACGCGTTAGTTCCTATTTCAATAAGAACCTGGATAACTATAAGACGCGAAAGCTGGTTTCCCTCATTCATTCCATTGATTTTACGGTAACGGACAGTGAGCACGATGCTTTCTTATTGGAAAACTCCCTCATAAAGCACTTCCAGCCACGGTTCAATATCAGCCTGAAGGATGACAAGACCTACCCTTACATTGTCATTAAGAAGGAACCCTTCCCCCGTGTTTTTTTTACCCGCCGAGTGATACGCGATGGCTCTGAATACCTGGGGCCATTCACCGGATTGTATGCAGTAAAAGAACTGCTGGAACTTGTAAAGCAAAGTATCCCATTGCGTACCTGCAATCTTAATCTTTCACCCGGCAATATTGCCCGGGGGAAATTCAAAGTTTGCCTGGAATACCACCTTGGCAATTGTAAAGGTCCATGTGAAGGCTTACAAACGGCCAACGACTATAACGAGCAATTGCAGCAGGTGCGCCATGTGTTGAAAGGCAATATAGCTGATGTAGTGAAGGAGTTGAAAGTAGAAATGATGGGCTTCGCCGAACAATTGCAGTTTGAAAAGGCACAGATCATCAAGAAGAAAATAGAATCATTACAAAACTACCAGAGTAAGTCCACGGTGGTCAATCCCCGTATGGATAATGCCGATGTGGCAAGCATACTCAGCGATGATAATTTCTACTACGTCAATTACATGATGGTGAGCAAGGGTAGTGTTATACACACCAAGACCCTGCAGATAGAAAAGAAGGTAGAGGAGCAGGAAGCAGATGTTTTGGCGCTTGCCCTTGATAACCTCCGAGAGTCCTTTGGCAGCAATGCCAAGGAGGTGATCGTGCCCATGGAAATTGATGTCGCTGATACAACGATAAGAGTTATAGTGCCGAAGGCCGGCGACAAAAAACAGCTGCTAGACCTAAGTGCAAAAAACGCAGAGATATTTAAGCAAGAGGTAAGGCGTAAAGACACGCTATTGCTTGGCCAGGCTACAAAGGAAGACAACATGAATGTACTGATTGAGATGCAAGACTCATTACACCTCAATCAATTGCCCGTACATATAGAGTGCTTTGATAACTCCAATTTCCAGGGTTCATTCCCGGTAGCAGCCATGGTATGCTTCCGTGATGGAGTGGCATCAAAGAAAGACTATCGCCATTATCATATTAAGACAGTAGAGGGAATAAATGACTTCGCTTCCATGAGTGAAATTGTCTATCGACGTTATAAGCGACTGAGCGAGGAAAACCAGCCACTGCCTCAGTTGGTAATTATTGATGGCGGAAAGGGGCAACTAAGTGCTGCCCTAAAGAGTATAGAAAAGTTGGGGCTCATTGGTCGCATGTCCATCGTAGGGCTGGCCAAGCAGGAAGAATCCTTGTTCTTTCCGGGTGACAGCGAACCCTTGCAATTGCCCTATGACAACCCTGCGCACCTACTCATCAGGCGCATACGGGATGAAGTACATAGATTTGGTATTACCTTCCACAGGCAGGTACGAAGCAAGAGCGCAATTAAGAATGACCTCGAAGGAATACCCGGCATTGGTGAAAAAACCTCAATAGAATTACTCAAGGCTTTCCGTTCGGTAAAAAACATTAAGACCCTCACCGAGCGAGAGCTCACCCGCGTAGCAGGCGCCTCCAAAGCCCGGATAATCTGGAACTATTTTCATGGCGATGAGGAGGCAAAGGAGGGTGGCGAAGAAACTGAGTAGTTTTTCAACACTCCCTCGTGCAACAAAAAAGCACCAATTTCGCAAAGGTGCTTTTTCAATTGATCTCCATGAGAACAGGCTCTGAAACTGATTTTATTTCGTTTTGTTTCGTGGCGTGTCTTCACGTTGGTATTCCCCGGCATTGAAATAATGTTTTAGTGCCTCAATATTGGCAGCATTAGCGTTTGCTTCGTCACCTGCTTCCAGGTGCCTGGCAGCAGACTCATGACTTACTGCGGCTTTTTTAAGATGTTCTGCTGCTTTCTCATGATCCGCTGCAAGCTTTTTCTTGTCGGCAGGAGCCTTTGTCTTCGCATCTTTGCTGATCGGAAGTTCGATATTGGCCATTTTTGTTGGATTTTAATGTGAAAGAATTTTCACACAGTAACGTTTGAGATGAAATTTTCTTTGGCAGCTCTTACAACCGGTTTTTCTGTTACAGTCCTATCTGGGTCATAAAAGATTGGTTGTCCCAAAACAGGTATTCTTCAGTCATCACGCCATCCTTCCAGATACCTATTGTACACATGTTCAACGAAAATGATTTTCCGGTAGGCTGAATAAATTTGCCGACACCCGCAGGCATTGGTGCAGAGAATGTGCCTGTCATCACGCCTGTCACACAAGTCATATTACCAACGCCGAATCTTATCGGGTGTTGTTTTATGCTGGTGTTTGGTGCATACACAAACATTGCAGTTAGGTCTGCAATGTGCCGCTCCAAACCATTCGTTACATGGCCATCGGGCCAGTTTACTTTAATGTTCTCAGAGTGGCTTTCATGCAACCTTACCCAGTCCCGATTACTGAATACATTGTAGTCGAGCGTATCAAATTTTTGAAGGTTCTTTTCAGTCAATGCAGATTCGGCAGTTAGCAATGCAATCTTGCTGTTCAGCGAATCAACAGTTGCCTGGGCGATTGGTGGGTTCTTATTACTGCAACTGCTTAGTGCAG
>CANCOG010000462.1 GCA_947379685.1 Flavipsychrobacter stenotrophus
CCTTTTCCTTATAACGAATGACCTCTGCTATTGAAGCATACGCCATTGCTGACAAATATACAAAAGGCCAAGGTGAAATTTTGCCGGGCATTCGCCTTGGAGTAGGTGAAATGCAGGAATTTAACGACTGCTATTATTTTGACTTCAAATTGATTTTTGCTGAGCCTCCGAATCCTGGTGAGGCTTTCGGAGGTGCGCCTGGGTTTGTCGTAGAAAAGGATACTACAGAAATCAAAACAATTGCGTTTTGGCAATTAGCAGAACTTCTGCGCCAAAAACAAACGGCAGAATAGCAATCCCGCCGTTTTTACGAGTCTATGTGGAATGCGGGAGATAATATAAAAATGCCCCGTTTGCTACAAAGTAAACGGGGCAAAACATTTTCAAAGACTTCATCCTATCACTTCCCCTTCGCCCATTCAGCCATTTTCTCATGTAGTATGTTCAGTGGCACACAGCCATCCTTTAACACTTCATCATGAAACAAAGCGATATTGAATTTTGCACCCAGTTGGTCTTCATAGTGCTTGCGTTCCCCGGAAATAGCCATTTGGCCTATTTTATAGGAGAGTGCCTGGCCTGGTATCGCCATGTATCGTTCAATTTCCGCCGTGGCATCATGTTCTGTAATCAGTTCGTGGGCCATCATGTACTTTATCGCTTCCTCGCGGCTCATACCTTTATTGTGCAGGCCAATATCAACCACCAGGCGAATAGCACGGTGCATGGCATCGCCCAGATGCCCGAAATATTGGTATGGGTCATTGTAGAGGCCAAGTCCCTTACCCAGAGTTTCGCAATAATGCGCCCAGCCCTCGCCATAAGCGCCATACCACAAGAAACGACGGAAGGCAGGCAGCCCCTTGTTTTCCTGTTGCAGTGATATCTGGTAGTGATGGCCGGGTATGGCTTCGTGCAGGAACAAAGTAGCCATACCAGTCGCATTAAACTTCTTAGCATCAAGAATCGGTACATAGAAAATACCCGGCCTGCTGCCATCTTCTGAACCCTGATTGTATTCGGCACTTGCAGATGCCGCCCTGAAAGCTTCAGTCTGGCGAATCGTAAACTGTGTTTTAGGGGTGTTGTTGAATAAAGATTTCAGCTGAGGGTCTTCAATTTTTTTGATTGCCCAGAAACTATCGATAACCTGCTTTTCAGTGGTGAACGGACAGAACTTTTTGTCATCATTAATGTATTTGAAAAAACTCTGTAGATCACCCTTGAAACCTGTTGTTTCCTTTATTTTCAAAATTTCACCTTCAATCCTCGCTACTTCGGAAAGTCCGATATTATAAATGCTATCTGGAGTCAAGCCGGTTGTTGTCCAATACCGGATACAATAACTATAATAATCTCCACCACCAGGCAGGCTACCCAACCCGCTTGTGGCACGGGCTTTGGGCAGATATTCGTTTTCAAAGAAATTAGCCAGTTTTGTATACGAAGGGTTTACAATACTGTCAATTGCCCTGATGTAAGCGGCAGTAAGTCTGGCCTTATCAGCAGCACTAAAGCTATCCGGCATTTTTTTCAGCGGGCCATAAAAAATGCTGGTAGAATCAACCTTTACAGTTACAGCCTTTAACTGCGGTAATATTTTTACTACCAGCGACTTTGGAAGCACCCAACCAGCAGCGATGCCTTTGCGCATATTGTAAATTGCAGTATCCGCCCATGCCGGAAATACTGCCAGGCGCTTCATCCAGTCGTCATAATCCTTAACCGTTTTAAATGGCTGGTTGCCAGATCCCGAACCCAATTGCGGCAATTCCAGTGTAAATGACCAAAACTGCGTAATGGGCATGTAGTGGGTTGGGTATTTCAACCCTTCAAGGTTCATATTCATTTCATACTTGAACAGCCGATAGCTGACTACGTCATTTTTATCCAGCTTTGAGCTATCCAGTTTGTTTAAGTCGTTGAGATATTTTTTATAGAACCTGCCTAGACTATCCCTGAAGCTTTCTGCAATAGTAATGGTCAGCCTGTCGTTATAACGGTTATCACCGTTTGAGGTGGCATCGGTTGGGAACAGCTGTAGTTTCTCCTGCCAGTAATTGTCTAGCAATGTTGCCAGTTGTTTACCGGGATTTTCTCCCGCGGGTTGTGTGCTATTGTTCTTGCACCCCAGCAGAAATCCTGACAAGGTTAAAACAAGCATTATTTTTTTCATGAACAAACTTTTGGGTAAATAACGGAAATTTTCAGCAATTAATACTCCCCTTAAACCTCACCCCTACCCAAAATGCATGAGAATAAATTGGACGCAATAATTTACCCTCTTTTTTTTGATCAATAAAATACGCTAAATTTATCCCTGCCAAAACTATTAGACCATTAAATACCCATGTATGCTGGAGAGCTTCTTAAATAAAAAAATATTATTAATCAGTATTATCTGTATTGTTACTTTCTTTTGTTTCAGAACCACAATGAGCAATCAGTTCACCAACTGGGACGATGACTACTATGTAACCAAGGTCGACTATATCAAAGCGCTGACACCCGCCAACCTGAAAATGATCTTTTCTGACGGGCTATTGGTAAAAAATGAGATGCAACCCAACTACCACCCGTTGTGTATGTTGTCGCTTGCCATCAACTATCACTTCTCGCAACTCAATCCTACTGCTTACTATCTCACTAATATCCTGCTGCACATCTGCAATGTCATATTTGTATTCTTTTTGTTCCTGCAAATCTGTGCTTTATTGAAAATGGATGAATACGGGCAACTATTTGTTTCCTCCTTTGGGGCATTGTGGTTCGGCATTCACCCCATGCACGTAGAATCAGTATCCTGGATAGCAGAGCGCAAAGACGTTTTATATGCATTCTTCTACATTCTTGGCCTGATCACCTACCTTAAATATGATACAACGCAACAGGCTAAATGGTACTGGATCACATTTGTTTTGTTTGTTGCGTCCTGTCTTTCCAAGCCAATGGCTGTAGTTTTCCCGGTTTCGTTGCTTTGTCTCGATGTGGTAATGCAGCGTAAACTCAACCAGAAGTTGGTGATTGAAAAAGTAATTTTCTTCCTTTTCTCTTTGTTATGCGGGGGCGCTGCGTTTTATACACAAAGCAAATCGGGTGCGGTTGCAGCCTTTGGCGTGCTTACCTTACAGGAAAGGGTTATGTATGCTGCCTATGGATTTGTCATGTACATCTCTAAGCTATTCAACCCGACCTACCTGTCTACCTTCTACCCCTACCCTTTCCGGTTTGTAACTGGCTACCTGCCGGGAATATATTATGTAGCACCATTCCTGGCCTTGGGGACTTTAGGCGCTCCTTTGTACATTACCTATAAATATTACCGTCAATATTTTAAAGTAGCGTTGTTTGGTATGGGCTTCTTCTTAACAAATGTCATATTTGTATTACAATTCATATCTGTAGGTGCGGCACTTATGGCTGACCGGTATTCTTATGTAGCTTACATTGGGTTGTTCTTCTTTATAATGTACTTTTTGTATGAAATAGCCAGGCTAATGCCCTCTTTAAAAACGGCAATTATTCTATTATTGGCTTTATTTTCCATCGGTTTTGCCAAGCTTTGTTCCGATCGAACCCAGGTTTGGCAGAATGCAGAAACCCTGTTGAGCGACGCCATTGAAAAATATCCGCTGAAAAAAGACCCGGATAGACAATATGACAAAAAGAACAGTGGTGTGGCAATGCTTTCTTACAAATGGTTGGGAAACTATTATTTCCACAAAGACGAGTTCGACAAGGCTATGGAGAACTTTAGCGTGTTGGTAACCCTGCACTCCACCGATAAATACGTTGATGAAAAGATAGCGCGCATAGAAATGATGAAAAATGGCGGTACAGGCATGATGCCGATGACTGGTGGCGAAATGGCTGGCGGCAACTCCCCGGCTGCTGCTGGCGGCGCGCCTCCTCAAATGGGTGCACTCCCTAATGGTCCCAAATTACCCACCGGCGATTTTAAACCATACCTGGATAGTTCGTTTTATTATGCCATGAAGGGAGATACGTTAAAAGCGTTCCGAGCATATATAAATGCATTCAGGTTTAATCAGGGTGTGGAAAGGATCTATGCCGACAGCAGCTTTAAGGCCGTTCAAAAGCAACAATTCGATGTTGCGATTAATCAATACGGTGTTATTATGAAGATAAACACCGGAAATCCTTACTATTATTTTTACCGTGGCGTGGCTCAGTTCAGCAAAAACAAAATGAAACTGGCAATTGAAGACTGGCAGATAGCGCTCAAAATGAAATCGAAAGAGATCCAGCAATCAGCGTCTTATAACCTGAGTGTTGCATGCGACTCCGTTGGCAACGACTCTCTGGCGGTCTATTATGCAGAAATGGCGAAAAGCTCAGGATATACGGTAAATGAAGATTTTCTCAATAAGTTAAGGGCTAAGAAGGCAGCTAAGAAGAGGAAGTAATATAAAATTCGCATTGATTTCTTAACTTTGAATTGAGATACTGCAATTTTTTAGTTTTCTCAAGAAATTGGCAACTTAATGGCCTCTTAATTATGATACAAGCAATTGTAACCCCGC
>CANCOG010000463.1 GCA_947379685.1 Flavipsychrobacter stenotrophus
GGGGTTGCCTAATATCTACAGTACGTATATCACCTTTACTGATGCGGAATTGTTCACCAACGGAGCAGGGGTATTGAAATATGCTCCCGGACTGAAGGACAATCCGGATCTGGATATTGCCCCTATCAGCCATGCTTATTTTAAGGGAAATTATGAAGGATATGTTGATAATTTCGGTGTAAAAGGAGTACTTACCACTAACCTTGGGGCGGTGTCAGCCGATGTAAAAATGGCCATTCCTGGTTTCAAGAGCCGCCTGGCCACTTACACGGGTAAAATTGCCACCGATAATGCCCAGCTCGGCATTGTGCTCCGGAGGCCACTTTTGGGAGGCATAACCTGTAACGAAGATATTACCGGCAGCTCTTTCGACCGCGACCTGGCACAGATAAATATGGACGGGACCATTAAGGAGATCTCCATTAATAATTATGCCTACCATAATGTAACCACCCACGGCACCCTGGGCAAGAAACAGTTTAACGGGAAATTGCTGGTAGATGACCCCAACCTGGCGCTTACCTTCGATGGAGACCTGGATTATAATGACCTGAAAAATATAAAAATCGCGGCTACTGCACACCTGTTGTACAGTAACCTTAAGGCCATGAACATTACGGGTGACAGTGTAACTACATCAGCCGACTTTGACCTGAACTGCACTGGCAGCAATATTGACAACTTCCTCGGTTATGCCCGCTTGTACAATATTGACCTGAAAAGGAACGCCCACAAAGTCGCGGTGGATAGCATTTACCTGAACTCCGGCACTAATATAAAGGGCCAGAAAGAGTTGACCATAAAAAGCAATGTACTTACTGCCAATATTTACGGCCAATATCAGCTCAGTAAGTTACCCAGCTCGGTGCAGTATTATTTGTCCAAGTATATCCCTAATTACATTAATGCACCTGTCACCTTCCCATCAGAACAAAACCTGGAATTTTCGATCACCACCAGAAATATAGATAGCCTGTTGGCCGTATCGTTTGAAGAGGCAAAGGGTTTTGACTCTTCAACAGTAAGCGGATCTCTGAACACCAACGCCCAAAAGCTGACCTTGAACGTTGCCGTACCTTATGGAAGTATAGGCAGGTTTCATATGCGCAATATCAATATCAACGGCCTGGGCAATCAATCTCAGATCGCACTCAATGCATCCGTAGATAATGTGTCGATTGGCGACAGCATGATCAATAGCTCTTTGGCAATAACCACTACCCTCGCCCATGATTCACTGAACTTTGTAGTAGCGACAACCTCTCCTGATTCCAGCAGCTCCATTGCACTAAACGGCCAGATATTGGCACGGAAAGACTCTTTGTTCCTGTCCATTTTGCCGTCTCAGTTTTTCTTAAATCGTGCCCGGTGGGATATTGCTGGTGGCAGCAAGGTGGTTTATAGCAGCAAGTATCTCGATGTAGAAAACATTGTACTGTCATCGGCACTGCAGCGCGTAACTGCAAACACCAAAATAGCCAATAATGAACAGTCGCTGGTGATAAACACTGAAAACCTGGACCTTTCCCAAGCGGGATATTGGTTTGGCATTTCAGCCTACCAACCTGATGGCCGGCTCAATGGCAGTATCACCATTGATAAAATCTTCAAACAACTATATGTATCGGCTAACCTAAAGGCAACGGATGTTAAGCTGGGGACAGATACGGTGGGTACTATTAACCTGATCGGCTTTTATGACGGAGCAATGAAGCAGATAAACCTGGACCCGCAAACCGGTATTTACCGCGACAATTCATTTGTAACTGCTGCAGGTTATGTTTCCTTCGATAGCACCACCAATCAGAAAATTGACGGCACCATGTCGTTCAAAAATGCCAAAGTTGCCTGGTCATCACCCTTCCTGATAGGGATATTCAGTCATTTAGGGGGCGTAGTAAATGGTGAGATTAAAATTACAGGTAAATCATATGCACCGGAAATAAACGGGTTGCTGAACCTGAACAATGGTGCGCTCAGACTCGACTACATGGGGTGCAACTATACCATCCCATCGGCACAAGTAAAGATCACCAACCGGCGCATCAGCTGGGGCACCATGCAGATATTCGATAGTTACCACAATGTTTGCTATGCTTCGGGACACTTTTCCCACGACCTGTTCAGCAATATGAAAATGCACATCAAGCTGCAGTCGGAAAAATTTGAAGTAATGAACCTTACTGCCAACGACAACTACCTGTTCTACGGGAAACTGATAGGGGGTATGGATTCCTTCAAAATAACAGGGCCTTTCAATTATATAAAATTACACGCCTATAACGCCTACCCTGCCGGTAAATCGCATATATATATCCCACTGCCTTCTTCCGGGGACATCAGCACATATAGCTACGTATCGTTTAAGAGCTATGGCAAGAGCCAGGATAAGCCAAAACACATATCCCCTTACAAACTGGAACTGAATATTGATGCCAACCTCAATGAACTGGCAGATATGACCATTGTTCTTGACCCCTCAACCGGCGATGAAATAACAGCCAAGGGAGAAGGCAACGTTCAGCTTTCCATACCTGCCAGCAACGACATACGCATCACAGGGCTCTGCAATATAAATGAAGGCACCTACGACCTCACACTCACCAAATTATACCACCGCCAGTTTATACTCAACAGGGGCAGTACCATCTCCTTCCAGGGGCCATTCATGGAAACGGTAATGAATATGAACGCGACCTATTCTCGCAAAGCAAGGTTGTATGACCTCCTTACTCCAGATGAAATAAAGGCGCTTGACCCGACCGAGGTACCTGATGCAAAGGCACCACAGACCGTGAATATACTGATGCATATGACGGGAACTTTGCGTAACCTGGCATTTACTTACGACTTCGATCTTCCGGACAAACGTTCCATTGGAACTTATGCATATACAAAGCTGTACAGAATAAACCAGGATGATCGCCAGAAAACTGACCAGGTGGGCTCCTTCCTGCTCATTAATACATTCCTGCCATCGGATGGGTTGGGTAATAATGCCGGTTCTGCATTGGGTAATAATATTGGGCAGTATGTGTCTGGGCAGCTTTCTGCAGGATTAACCAACCTGGTGACAAAAATGACGGGTGATAAAAAATTAAATGTGGACGTACTCTATAACACGTACAACTTTAATGACCAGGTCCAAAATAGTATATACAACCGTAATACAGTGAAGGTGGGTGTGAGCCACCCTTTCCTGAATGACAGACTGACGGTGGAAGTTGGGAGTACATCGGACTGGGGACGACCAGTGGCGGCAAACTCAACGTCGACTAATTTTAATGTAACCGGTGACTTTAGGATACAATACAACCTGAGCGATAAACGCAATATCAGGCTTAATGCATTTCGTACCAGCGACTATGACGTGACACTCGATAAAGATATTACCCGTAGCGGTGTGGGTATAAGCTGGCGCAAATCGTTCGATCAGTTCTATGAATTGTTCAAGAGCAATAAATACGCAGCCGCCCAGAAAAAAGAAGAATTGAAAAAGCAGCAGGCAACTGATAGTATGACCAAGAAACCAGTGGATGGAAAGTAACCACTCCATTCCTTACTTTTACCCTCACAATGAACATCGTTTCCTCATTCATACCCTTTCCGCCCATTACCTGGTGGAGCTTTGTACTAAAGGCAGAAGAACTGTTACTGGACAAGGTCGAGCATTTTGAAAAAATGAGCTACCGGAACAAGTATGCCATTTCGGGTGCCAATAACCCTATTCAACTTTCTGTGCCGTTGGTAAAGGGTCGCAACCAGCGCACACCCATGACAGACGTGCTGATACACAATGAAGAAAAATGGCAGGTGCAACATTGGCGCACGCTGGTTTCCGTGTACCGGCAAACACCCTACTGGGAGTTCTATGAGCAAAGTCTGCAGCACCTTTTTGAGACCAGCTATACACACCTTACCGATTTTAATCTGGCTACCCTGCAATGGACATGCAAGCAATTAAAGCTTAAAGTCCCTATCACTATTACTGATACATACCTGGCATCCTACCCTACTGACACCGCTGACATCAGGCATATAAAACCTGCAAAGGATAAAGAACAATTAAAAGACTTCCCAAGATACTATCAGGTATTTGAAGACCGAATCGGCTTCCAACCCAACCTGAGCATTTTGGACCTGCTGTTTTCAGAGGGGCCGATGGCTAAGGGGTGGATTGAAGGAAGGCTAGGAATGCAGTAAATATTAATAACTATGACGCGACCGGAATGGGCAAATACGAATTCAGAGTGCTTGAGTTACAAAAAAACGCATGACCAGAGATAATATAATTGCCATTATTTCAGAAATATTTAAACCGTACGGTTTCAAAAAAAAAGGAGCGACATGGATCCTAGAAGGTGATGAGCTCATCAAGATCGTGCAGTTACAGAAGTCTTATTTCGGAGCGAGATATTATGTAAATTATGGGTACATCATAAAGGCAATTCCGCTGGATGGCGTAATAATGCACATTTTCATGGGCCTTGGATCGATTGAACATCAAATTAATGAAAGGATAAAAGAACTTTTAGACTTTGA
>CANCOG010000464.1 GCA_947379685.1 Flavipsychrobacter stenotrophus
GTGCATTTTCATTCTATCAGGGGGATAGGGTATAAGTTTACGGCTAAGTAGTTTTTGGTTAGAAGTTGGTGGAGATAAGCTTGACAACCCATCTTGTGCCAGTATATAGAAATGTGCTCGCGCTATAGCTATGCCTTACAATTTGAACAATACCCTTGTTTGATATGTATTGGGACGTATTGTTGCCTGTGTTGTAATGTTGGTTCGATCCTTCCAGCTTAATACATTGAAATGAACCTGCCGGAGTTTGGACCTTCACATAATCCGTCCAGTCGCGGTAGAACTCAATAGTATAAGAATACCATCCTTGACCTCTTGCGGGTAAGCCCAATACAAATTCTCCCGAATTATTGTCTAGGATTGCCGCAGAATCAAGACCCGTTAAATCATAATGTTCGTGTAGTCCGTTTGGGAGCATAACGTAATAGAAATTTGTGCGACCTGGTATTCCATCAATAGAAAATAATGATCTGGTAGTGCTGTCCCTCAATTCGCCACCCCCCATCTTGGTGAATTTAAAACCCTCAACCATCGTATCAGAAATCGTTCGGATGGTCAGATAGGAAGTTTTTATTGGCTGGTAAGTATAGGTAACATCATAGGCGTTTTGGGAAGTCCCCTGATATGATTGTTCCTGGATCTCATATTTCCATTCATGGCCGAGAGCCAGGGGGAAACTATCTAATGTTATTGGTTCACCGGGAGTATCCTCCGGGATAACAATTGGTCCAATCGTCTTGTTTTTATTGCACCCGATGGACAACGTGAAACCCATGAGAATTCCGATGCCTATAAATAGTGGTTTTAGCATAATGCAGTTCCTTAATTAGAAATTTTGCCGAAATGAAAATGGTGTGTCACCGCTGCTCTTCTCAAAGCAATATTAGCTAGGTTGTTCCATTGTAACCTGGAAGAGCAATCAAACTTACTCAGTAACTATCCTTTTATAAACATATAGCGTATCGAAGTTGTCATGTGGTCCGGTGATACCCTGACAGAATAGCATCACGAAGTTGACGTGATTGATTGTGTCGCAGGTAACAACTCCCTTAACACTATCCATATAGGCCGGTGTAACATTCAAAAAATTGACGCGCACCCGGTCCAGCGGAGCATAATATAGATTTACAGAATCAAATTTTGTCGAGTTGCCGCAGGTACGGTACCTGAAAATTACACTGTCGGCATAAACACAGTTGTAATCGAAATGAGTTGGTGGCGGCGGAGTTGGGGTTGGCGTACTTTGCTTGTCTTTTTTACAAGAAGCGGCAAGCAGGAACAAGGCAGAAATAAAAAGGAGTATTTTTTTCACGTCTTAATTTATTTAGGTAGCCGGGGCACAGCCTTAACCGGTTAATATCAACTCATGGCAACTATGCAAATGTATGGTGTTTTTTGTGAAATGCACCAACTACTGGAAAACAATCGAGCTGACATTCTCTTATAATAATTCGGACGAGTTTCTTCAGGATTATATAACCTTCGTCACCGGCGTGTTGATGCAAAACTTCTATATTTACACTTCATTATGGATCTTGAAAAATTCAGAGCCAGAGCAGCAAGGAAAAAAAAGGACCTTACCGCTTTTCTCAATAAACTCGACGAAATTGTACCGGTTGGCATGCCAGAGGTGGTGGCAAAGGCTGATGAAAAGGTTTGGCAGGAAATTGACTGCACCCAATGTGCCAATTGCTGCAAGACCATGACTCCTGCATTTTCCAAAGCAGACATCATTCGTATCGCAACTCACCTGCGCATGCGGCCTTCCGACTTCCGGGATAAATGGTTAAAGAAAGAAGAATCATCAGGCGACTGGGTGAATACCACGCAGCCATGCCAGTTTCTGGTCGATAATAAATGCTCGATTTATGCAGTTCGTCCGTCTGATTGTGCAGAATTTCCGCATCATAATAAGAAACCTTTCGATGAATATAACGAGACTTTCAAAAATAACCTGGTTCACTGTCCCGCTACACTCAACCTCGTAGAACGTCTTAAAAAGGTAGTGGAGCGCGATTTTGAATGGTAGCGTTGCTGGTACAGCGTTTTTTTAATTTCGCTAAAAGTGCTCTGGGGGCACCATGATTGTATGTAACATTTAAAAGTGCGAAATAATGAAAATAAGGATAAAAAAATTATGGCATGTCCTAAAGCAAGCAGGAAGTGAATTCCTGGATGATAATGGGACAAAACTTAGTGCTTCGCTTGCCTATTATACCATATTTTCTATTGGGCCCTTAATGCTGGTAATTATTACGCTCACCGGTCTCTTTTATAAACAAACAGCCGTTACACCCAAGATATTTGAACAGGTGAGCCAGGTTGTAGGTAAGGCAGGCGCCGATGAAATACAAAGCATGCTGGTCAATATCAGCGCACAAAAGAATAATTCATTATTCAGTATTATTGGTATTGTGGTTCTCGTGTTTGGTGCAACGGGTATTTTTACAGAGATTCAGAGTTCCATTAATTACATCTGGTCCATCAGAGCCAAGCCCAAGAAGGGATGGCTAAAGTACTTACTTGACCGCCTGCTTTCTTTTTCATTGATCATTGGCAGCAGTTTTCTCTTACTGGTTACTTTGTTTATCAATCTGATAATGGATGTGCTTGCCGAAAGGTTAACTCGTTCGTTCCCCGGTTTAAACATAATTCTATTGCAGGCGCTGAACATATTTATGTTGTTTGCCGTCGTTTCCTTTTTGTTTGCTATTATTTTCAAAGTATTACCCGATGCATCTATCAAGTGGAAGGATGCCCTTATAGGGGCGTCATTTACCGGGGTGTTGTTTCTTATTGGTAAATTTCTTATAGGTTACTACCTGGGTAGTTCTAAGAGTATTAGTACCTATGGCGCAGCCGCATCAATCATTATCCTACTGTCCTGGGTTTATTATTCGTCTATTATCCTCTATTTCGGCGCGGAGTTCACTAAAGTATATGCAATGACATTTGGCCGGGGAATCACGATAAATGATACTGCCGTTTACATAGAAAAAAGAGAAGCTAAAGAGATGCCGAATGTGAAGCATCCGGTGTTATAGCATCTGGTTTTCTGTAGATACTTCAAAGTTATGCTTCAAGCAAAAAGGCCCGGTTGTTTCAAACAACCGGGCCTTTAATATGTTTTTTAGGAATAGAAATATTATCTCGTGAAAATTGCTGTACAGGTATCGTTGTAACCACCTGGCACGTTAAGCGCAACATACTTTACGAAGATCTGGCTGGAAGTAAAGTGCCCTGACCCAGTCATTGTAATGCCATTGCCCACGTTCTGAGTATATACGTAAACTGAGTCTGTATTACAATTCAATTTCAGGAATGCATTTACGTTCGTTCCGTATCCACCAAAATTGTTGACTACTATAGCCGTGTCGCCAGATGCAGTTGCACGAGAAGAATAGGTATAGTTTGTTGGCTTGCAGGAATTGCTGCCTGTATAGTTTCCAGCCAAAAATGGTCCGCAATGGTAGTGAGTAACACCAAGGTTAAACGTGTAGTACCTGTAACCGGTCGATGGGCTGTACGCTACCAGTGTTACCGGATAGTCCCCAACTACAGCACTATCTGCATATAACAGGAAATCTGCGATGAACGTTGGTTTAGCTGTAAAAGTATCTTTTGCCACTCTTACATGCGGTGGCAGATTAGCCAGGCTAACAGTCACTGATTCGAAGTAATTACCGGTAAGGAATTTCACCTGAAACGGTACATGCAGTGAATCATTGTAGTTTATATACACATTTGTAACAGTATCAATAAGATATGATAAAGGAGGGTTGGTGTTTTTTACACATGAACCCGCAAAAAGTGATAAAGTAAGCAGAGAAATTAAAACGCAATTCTTCATTTGTAGTCGTTTAAAGTGGAAAGATACACATCAATTTTATTTGTAGATAATATCTTAAATAAATTTTATACGCTAATTCGTTTTTGACTGACTAAACTGGTGAGTTTCAAACACCGTTTTCAGATAAAACGTAAAAATTATTCTTCTTTTATTTCCTTGCTGAGTAGCCATTTTTTGTCGTTGAGGTGGGTTACTTCCACATCAATATTATATCGCGAACGAAGGAACTCACCTAAATGATTTGCTGCGTAAACTGATCTGTGCTGCCCGCCGGTACAACCAAATGCAACAGACAGGTGTTCGAATCCACGGGCAATAAAATCTTCGGCATTTATGGCAACTAACGCCACAACATGGTTCATAAAATCAGGCATTTTAGTTTCCCGTTCCAGGAACTGCCTAACCAATTCATCGTTACCGGTAAGGTATTTGTATGTTTCGTACCTGCCTGGGTTATGTATACCCCTGCAGTCAAAGACATAACCGCCCCCATGCTGACCTCCAAATTTAGGAATCCCGGCCTTGTATGAAAAACTATAGACCTGAACAGACAGTTTAGGCCGTTCTTTTGTAGTAGTAACCGCATACCTGGCCTGCATCTCCGGAGAAGAAATTTTATCCAGCAGTGAGCGCAATTCGGGATAAGCGGGTGTTTGCGGGTGGTCTGAAAGGAACATTTCCAGGTT